>NZ_CEXWTU010000046.1:0-25858 GCF_982758155.1 Marinagarivorans sp.
ACCTGTGACCTACGCCTTGTAAGGGCGCCGCTCTACCAACTGAGCTAACCACCCCAAGAGAGACGCGCATTTTAAGGATATTCGAGGCGGCGTCAATGTTTTTTTTAAATTATTTTAAATGAAACAAATTGAGGTTTTCGTGATCTTTAAATGTATCACTTAGGTGTGGCCTGCTCAGTGGTTTGCGTTTAGGTGGCAGGGTATACTTCGGCACCTTTAACCGATTAGCTAATCAAGGGGATAATAGTGTTTAAGCAGGTCGGATTGTTTGTAGTTGTTTTGTTGATGAGTGCCAGCGCTGTGAGCGGCATTGATACCTACGAGTTTGAAGCGGTAGATGGGCGTGAGCGTTACAACTACTTTATCGAAGAGTTGCGATGCCCTAAATGTAAGAATCAAAACTTAGCGGGTTCCAACGCGCCTATTGCGCAGGACCTTCGTCGTGAGTTACATCGGCTTATTGTTGAAGGGGAAACTAACGACGGCATTATTGATTTTATGGTGGACCGTTACGGTGATTTTGTTTTGTATCGGCCGCGGCTACAAAAAAACACGTATATATTGTGGTTTGGCCCAGTTTTTATGTTGTTGTTGGGGGTTGCTGCGCTTTCCCTAATTATTTACCGTCGGAGTAAAGCTCCTAATAGTAATGGTGGTCTTACGGACGGTGAGCAAGAGCGCTTTGAAAGTTTTTTAAAGGAGACGGGTACTTCCGTTTCTTCTCAATCAAAAAATTTAAAAAAGAAGTAAGTGTCTATGGCTTTTTGGCAGGTTGTATTGGTTCTAGCGGTGTTGGGGGCTCTGTTTATATTGTGGCCTATTTTTAAATTGCCGTTAACGCGAGGACTGGCCTCAAACCCAGTTCGGCGAGATGTAACGCAGGCGGCTCTTTATGACGAGCACTTAGAAGATCTTAATCGTTTAGTGAAAAACGGCGATATCGATCAGGATCAATATGGAGCGCTTAAAACAGAGCTTCAGCGTACATTGGTCGCGGAAACCGATGGCCTGACTGAAGTTGAGTCACGCACTGGTGGTAGCCTTCTATTGGTAGGTGTTGCGGTTGTTGCGCCCTTGCTAGCGATATTTTTGTATTTTCAGTGGGGTGCGAAACCGGATTGGGATATTTATACGTTAATGGAGTCGGAGCGCGATAATCCTGCTCAAACCCAATCTGAGTATGAGCAATTTACGAAAGAGTTGCTGATTAATGTACGTAGTCGCTTGAAACAGCAGCCCGAAAATCATCAGATGCGCTATCTCTTGGCCGAGCGCTCCATGGCCATTAAAGATTATGATACTTCTATAGCGGCCTATAAAGAGCTGTTGGAAGTTGAGCCGGGCTCACCGAATATGGCAATTAAATTGGCGCAAGCTTTGTTTGTTCGGGAGGGGAATCAAGTAACGGATGAGGTTGCGCACTTTACCGATATCGCTGTAAAAGGAGCGCCTTTTATGTATCAGGCGCTGGAAATGAGCGGTTTGGTCGCCTTCCATAATAACGATTACCGCAATGCGGTTATTTATTGGCAGCGGGCAAAAGGGCAGCTCGACCCTAATAGCCGCTCGGCTCAAGCACTTGATGGCGCCATCACAAAAGCGGCGAGAGCGGCTATAGCTTCAGGTCAAGATATTAAGGCTGACGCTGCTGATGCCTCATTGGCGAGCGATGCTGCTGTTGCTAAAGGTTTTGATGTCTCGGTATCTATTGCCGATGGGATTTCCGCAAGCCCTGGAGACACGGTATTTATTTATGCTCGTGCATGGAAGGGGGCAAAAATGCCTTTGGCAATACAGCGAATAACCGTGGCAGACTTACCTAAAACCATACGCCTAGATACCTCAATGGCAATGGCGCCTGGTATGGATTTGACAACGGCTGCTGAGCTGGAATTGCTTGCACGCATTTCTAAGTCAGGAAGTCCGGTGCCGCAATCAGGTGATTGGCAAGCGACTGCTGGTCCGGTGACCCTCGGTGAGGGTATTGAGGCTAGGACGTTGGTCATTGCAGAGAAAGTGCCATAGGCTCTCAGCGTATTGGTCGGATAACTGGCACCTCTGTTACTAAAGTATTATTTTGATGCCAGTTATTCGTCACTTTGTCAGGGATATTTTGGTTTTATTATCTTGTTCGGTGTAGAATTCGCCGTTTAATTGTCAAAGCAGCATTCGAGAGTTAAGCAGTATTCTATGCGGTTAAAGTGCATTAAATTGGCAGGGTTCAAATCCTTTGTCGATCCTACAACGGTCCACTTCCCCAGCAACTTATGTGCTGTGGTGGGCCCTAATGGTTGTGGTAAGTCTAATATTATTGATGCTGTGCGTTGGGTTATGGGTGAATCATCCGCAAAAAACCTGCGTGGAGAATCGATGACTGACGTTATCTTCAATGGTTCAAATGGTCGTAAGCCCGTTGGTCAGGCTTCTATCGAATTAGTGTTTGATAACACGGCAAAAACGCTCAAAGGCGAATATGCCGCCTACAATGAAATTTCTATTAAGCGTAAAGTCACCCGAGACAGTCAAAACATTTACTACCTTAACGGTACTAAATGTCGTCGTCGTGATATTACGGATATCTTCTTAGGGACTGGCTTAGGGCCTCGCAGTTACGCGATTATTGAGCAGGGAATGATTTCCAAGCTTATTGAGGCTCGCCCTGAAGAACTGCGCGTTTTTATTGAGGAAGCGGCGGGTATATCCAAGTATAAAGAGCGCCGCCGAGATACTGAAAACCGCATGCGCCGCACACATGAAAACTTAGAGCGATTAACGGATATTCGTGACGAGCTTGAAAGACAGCTTTCACGCTTGGAGCGCCAAGCGCAGGCGGCAGAGAAATATTCGGAATATAAAAAAGAAGAGCGCTCATTAAAAGCGTTCCTGCAAACCCGTCGTTACATGCATTTGCGTGAGAAAGCGCAAAATAAGCACTCGATTATTACCGAGCTTGAACTCAAGGTTGAAGCTGGCGTGACTCGTCAGGTCAATATTGATACCACGATCGAGACGCAAAGACTGCGTTTTACCGAAGTCGGCGACAAACACAATCAAATTCAAGAGCGCTTTTATGCTATCGGTGCTGATATTGCGCGCGTCGAGCAAACCATTGCGCATTCTCAAGATCGAGAGCGGCAATTGCGTGTCGATTTAGATCAAACAGAAAAAGACTGTCGCGAAGCAGCACTGCATCACAAGCAAGATGCCGACAAGGCTGATGGCTGGCAGGTTGAATTACAGGTTATGGAACCCGAGCTAGAGCTTTTAGAAGAAGAAACAGAGCTTTCTTCCGAAAAACTCATCCTGTCTGAAGAGTCTATGCAGACTTGGCAGCAGGAGTGGGATGCTTTTAACCAAAAAGCTCAAGCGCCGCGCCAACAAGCTGAAGTCCAGCAGTCGCGAATTCAGCACCTCGAAACGGTTCAGCAGCGCTTATTAGCACGGATCGAAAAGCTTGATGCTGAAAAGCGCGAGCTGGTGTTAGGTGATGTTGAAGATGAAATTATGGCATTGCGCGAAAGTGTTGCAATGGCGCAAGAGGAGCTGGAACAATACCGACTGCTCATCGATGAACACAGTGAAAAAGTAACCTCTCAGCGCGAGCAAGAACAGACCTTGCGTGCGCAGTTGACAAGTTTACAGGGTGTTAATCAAAAGGGGCGGGGACGCTTATCTTCACTTGAAGCTCTACAGCAATCTGCGTTGGGCAGTGGCAAAGGCTTAAATGATTGGTTGAAAAAGCAAGGTATCGAGTCACTGCCTCGATTAGCTGAAGCTATTACGGTTACTGGAGGTTGGGATCGCGCTGTCGAAATCGTTTTAGGCAAGCGAATTCAGGCGGTTACCGGCATTACCGATCTTGATAGCCTTATCGATGCGCATGAATCTTTATCGAGCGGTGACTGTAATATTTTTACGGATCAAGCTGTGGCTGGAGATGCAGCGGCTGCTAATTCTCTAGCAAGCCAAGTCAATAGCCCCTTTGCGCTTGCAGGGTTATTAAATTCTATATTTATGGCTGAAGATCTTGCCGAGGCTAAAGCGCAGCAGGCTAATCTTAGGGCGCATGAGTCGGTAATAACGCGCGACGGCGTCTGGCTTGGCCCAAACTGGTTGAACCTTGTTAAGGCGGATGATGCTGGCGCAGGGGTTATTGCTCGCCAAACAGAAATAGAGCATCTGAGAAGTGAGCTTGATCTGCAGGATGCGCAGATTGAAGTTATTTCTGGGCAGCTAGAAGCGGCTCGGGAAGGTGTTAAAGATTCTGAATCTGCACGGGATGAGGCTCGAAAACAGCTAGATCAGTGTCAGCGAGTACTTTCTCAAGACCAAACTAAATTGACGGCACATACGGTCAAAGTTGAGCAGGTTCTAGCGAGAAAAGATCGCGTTGTGGCTGAAATTAATGAAGCTAAAGAACAGTTAGAGCTTGAGGCTGAAGGGCTTGCGCAAGCACGTATGCAGCTAGAGGACGCGATTGAATCCATGGAAATGGATACCCATGCTAGAGAAGAGCTGTTGACTAAGCGCGATCAACATAAAGAACAGCTTGAAAATACTCGCCAGAAAGCGCGTCACGACAAAGACACTGCGCATCAACTTGCCATGCGTATTCAGGCGGTCAGCACTCAGTTGCAAGCGGTTAAACAGGGTTTGTCTCGCCTGGGCGAGCACAGCACTCGGCTAGAAGAGCGCCGTCAAAGTTTAGTCGATAGCTTGGCTGAAGGTGCAGAGCCTGTAGAGCTGCATAAAGAAGAGCTAGAGGCGCATTTACAAAAGCGTGTTTCTGTTGAAGAGCAATTGCTTGAGGCTAAAAGAGAGGTCGAGGGTGTTGAGGAAACATTGCGCAATGCAGAGAAAGAGCGCCTAACGGTTGAGCAAGAAGTTCAGTTTGTCCGGGCCAATCTTGAAAAAGAGCGTTTGGAAAGCCAGACCTATGATGTTCAAGCCCAAAACTTACGCGACCAGCTAGAAGCCGATAGTTATAACATAGACATTTTGATTGCCGAGATGCCCGAAGAAGCTGAAGCGGAGATGGAACAGTCTTTGGAAAAAGTGGCTGCAAGAATTGGGCGCTTAGGACCCATTAACTTGGCGGCTATCGACGAGTATAAAACCGAAGCGGAACGTAAAAATTACCTTGATGATCAGAATCAAGATCTAATGGAAGCTCTAGAAACATTAGAAAATGCGATCCGTAAAATTGACAAAGAGACAAGAACGCGCTTTAAAGAAACCTTTGATCAAGTCAATACTGGCCTCCAGGAGCTATTCCCCAAAGTGTTTGGCGGCGGCCATGCTTATCTTGAGCTTACAGGGGAAGATTTACTGGATACCGGTATCGCGATTATGGCGCGACCACCAGGTAAGCGTAATAGTACGATCCATTTACTCTCGGGTGGCGAAAAAGCATTGACGGCGATTGCGCTAGTGTTCTCGATTTTTCGTCTTAACCCAGCACCATTTTGTATGCTCGATGAAGTTGATGCACCGCTTGATGATGCGAACGTAGGTCGCTACGCTCGCATGGTTGAGCAAATGTCGTCGCAAGTACAATTTATTTATATTACCCACAATAAAATTGCCATGGAAATGGCTGATCAGTTGATGGGTGTAACCATGCACGAGCCAGGTTGCTCTCGTATGGTTACTGTTAATGTAGAAGAGGCAGCCGAAATGGCTGCACTATAGGAGGAAATCCATGCGTGAAGGGTTAACAGTCATCATTGTGCTTTTAATTGTCGGTATCATTTTAGATGGTATTAGGCGTGTTCGGGCCGCTCGTCGAGAGCGCATTCATATGTCTAGTAGTTTGCCGGAAGAGGGGGCGTTTGACGACGATAATTCCCGCAGTGAATTCCCTAGTGGCGGTGCTCGTGTAGCGGCTTATCGTCACCCAGAAGATGCAACTAATTTGCATGTGAGTATGAAAACGTCTCTGGCTGCTAGTAAACAGACGGCAGGCGTTCATGCAAAAGTGGAGCCTGCGCCAACCATGTTAATGGATTCGGCGGATGAACATATTGAGCCAACGTTTGGCGATATGGATGACTTAGATGATGACGTTGCTGTTATGGCGCCGCCGCGAACGGCCTCTGTTGCTCCAGCCTCTAAAGTTGCTCACGAGACGGCAGCACAGCCTAAAGTTAAAGCGGTAGAGCCAGCAATCGCGCCCGAAGAGGTCATTGTTATTAATGTTATGGCCCACGAAGGTCAGATGTTTGGCGGTGAGCACTTGCTTGAAACCTTAACACAGCAAAACCTACGCTTTGGTGGCATGGAAATTTTTCATCGCCATAAAAATGAAGAGGGTTCTGGTGAGGTTTTATTTAGTTTGGCTAACATCGTTAAGCCTGGAACCTTTGATCTTACGGCAATGGACTCTTTTTCAACGCCGGGTATCAGTATGTTTATGATGCTGCCAATCAAAGGCGATAGTGTTGCTGCCTTTGGTTTAATGGCGCGCACTGCTAAAGCGATTTCAGAAGCGCTTGATGGTGACTTGAAAGATGAGCATCGAAGCGTGATGACTCAGCAAACCTTTGAGCACTGTCGCCAGCGCGTCATAGAGTTCGAGCGCAAGCGTCGCCTCAATCGCTGATTATATTATTAACATTTAGATCCCGAACCGCCTGTTGGCGGTTTGTTGTTTTGGAAGTCAAAGAATGACAGATGCTGTACTAACGGAAAATGCAAGGTGTATTCAAACGCGATACGAAGCTCTGAAGGATGAAATACATCGTCATAATATTGCCTATTATGTGAATGATGACCCATCGGTTCCCGATGCGGAATATGATCGATTAATGCAAGAGCTACGTGTCATCGAGGATCAGCACGCTCACTTTGTGACCTCAGACTCTCCCTCGCAGCGCGTTGGTGCAACGCCTCTTGCGAGCTTCCAGAGTGTGACGCATTTGCAACCCATGCTTTCACTAGATAATGCCTTTAACGACGAGGATATGCGGGATTTTGATCAGCGCATTCTCGATCGACTAAAGACAGTTACAGCCGTCAGCTATGTGTGCGAACCCAAATTCGACGGCCTCGCTGTTAGCTTACTTTACCGTGACGGTCTTTTCGTTCGTGCAGCCACTCGAGGAGATGGCACAACGGGTGAAGATATTTCTCAGAATGTACGCACCTTAAAAAATGTGCCTTTAAGGTTGATTGGCGATTTCCCGGCGGTATTGGAAGTGCGTGGCGAAATATATATGCCGCTTAAGGGCTTTGAGTCCTTGAACCAATTGGCTCGTGAAAATGATCAGAAGACCTTTGTAAATCCGCGTAATGCGGCGGCGGGTAGCCTTAGGCAATTAGATTCACGTATTACGGCAACGCGTCCCTTGGTTTTTAATGCCTACTCTGTTGGCGAATTTGACGGAGACCTGCCTGACACGCACTTTGAAACGCTTCAGTTATTGCGTAATTTAGGTTTTGTTGTCAGTGATTTGGCGGAGAAGGTTGATTCGATCGAAGGCTGTTTGGACTATTACGTTCGCATGTCGGCTAAGCGAGGGAATCTGCCTTTTGATATAGATGGTTTGGTTTTCAAAGTTGATGACTTTGCGCTTCAGCGGCGACTTGGTTTTGTGGCTAGAGCCCCACGCTTTGCCATTGCACAAAAATTCCCTGCGCAAGAAGAAATGACTATCCTGCGTGCTGTTGAATTCCAGGTGGGCCGTACAGGCGCGATTACACCGGTTGCGCGCTTAGAGCCTATTTTTGTTGGTGGGGTCACAGTCGCAAATGCGACCTTGCATAACCGTGATGAAGTTGAGCGGCTTGGGGTTATGCTGGGCGATACTGTCATTATTCGTCGCGCGGGAGATGTGATTCCCCAGGTGGCCGGTGTCGTACTTGAGCGCCGGCCGGAAGATGTCGAGCCCATCATTTTTCCAGAACAGTGCCCAGTTTGCGGTGCTGATACCGCCCAAGTGTCAGGGGAGGCTGCGATTCGTTGCAGTGCTGGCTTAGCCTGTGCGGCGCAAAGTAAGGAGGCGATTAAGCATTACGCTAGCCGCAAGGCGATGGATATTGATGGTTTGGGCGATAAGCTCGTGGAGCAATTGGTCGATGAAGCGTTAATTGCTAATGTGGCTGACCTTTACCGTCTAGCGCTAGTACCTCTAGTAGGCTTGGAGCGAATGGCTGAAAAGTCGGCGCAAAACCTTTTAGATGCACTTGAAAAAAGCAAGCTGACAACTTTACCTCGATTTTTGTACGGGCTTGGGATTCGGGAGGTTGGACAGACGACAGCATCAACGCTTGCCCAACATCTCGGGAGCCTAGAAGCAATATCGGCGGCAACCGCCGAACAATTACAAGAAATACCTGATGTTGGGCCTGTGGTGGCTCAATATGTTGAGCTGTTCTTTCAGCAGGAAAGTAATTTAACGTTGATTACCGACCTTCAGGCTTCAGGTGTTCATTGGCCTGCACCCACAATCTCTGCCAATCAACCGCTAGCAGGCAAGACCGTTGTGCTTACAGGTACATTGGAAACCATGGGCCGTAGTGAGGCTAAAGAGCGTTTGTTGTCGTTGGGCGCTAAGGTTGCCGGTAGTGTGTCGGCAAAAACTTACTTGGTTGTTGCCGGAGAGAAAGCGGGCAGTAAGCTAACTAAAGCGAAAGATTTGGGCCTTGATATCCGTAACGAAGAGGAGTTTATCGTGTGGTTAGAGCAATTCGATTAGGGCTTCAGTTTACGATTACGGTCGTTCTTGGATTTACTCTAAGTGGCTGCGCTGGTTATCGACCCTCTCAGATGGATGACGCTTGCGATATTCTTGGCGGCAAAAAAAGCTGGTACAAAGATGCTGTAAAAGCTTCAAAAAAGTGGGGCACACCGGTGGCAACACAGTTAGCCATTATTCATCAAGAGTCACGATTTAAGGCCGATGCTAGGCCTCCTCGAAAGAAAATTCTTTGGATTATTCCGGGGCCGAGGGCAAGCGATGCTTATGGCTATGCACAAGTGAAAGATGCCACTTGGCGCTGGTATCAAGAAAAAACCGGTGAACGCAGAGCTGATCGAGATGATTTCGGTGATGCGGTGCTTTTTATTGGTTGGTACAACAAAGAAAGCCAAAGGCGCTTAGGGATAGGTTTGGGCGATCCTTATCGACAATACCTTGCGTATCATGAAGGTCATGGTGGTTATGAACGCCGTAGTTATGATAAAAAACCCTGGCTAAAAAAAGTGGCAAAGAAGGTTTCTGCCAGAGCAAAAATGTACCAGCAGCAGATTAAAGGCTGTAAAAAAGAGCTGGAAAAGAATCGGTTTTGGATCTTTTAATGCTTTTCACTGTTTGAGAATGGATGTGTGATGTCTAAAAGCCTTGAAGAATATTTACAGTGCCACCAAAAGCCAGCCCTTAAATTGGCCCTTTTTGATGTTGATGGCACACTACTCAATGTTGATGGTAATTACACGGCCCGCGTCAAGAGTAGTATTGCTAGAGCGCAATCCCTTGGTGTTAAAACGGCAGTAGCCAGTGGTCGCCCGTATTTTGCAACCCAGTTTTTGTGGCATGAGTTAGGGCTTATCGATACCGGAGTTTTTTGTACCGGTGCGCAGTTATTTGAGCCCCGTAGCCATACCTTGCATAAAACGCATACGTTGCCACAGAAAACAGTGACTGCACTTTTAAAGACGCTGCGTGAGAAGAGCTACTACTACGAGTTATATACTGACGCAGCGTTATATATTGAGCGCGATATCGCGCCAGAGATACTCGCGGTTCATTCAGCACATTTACGCGCTACGCCGACCCTGCAAAATTTCGATAATATTACAGCGCCAGTTGTTAAGTTGCTGGTGGGTGTTGACTTGGATGTTGACGGTAACGCTTTGCAGGTTTTGGAAGGTGCGTTTCCTGAGTGTATTTTTGCTTATGCCAGTTTGCCCGCTTATCCACGTTGGTTATTTGTCAGCATTATTCACCGGGAGGCGAGTAAGCGTGCCGCATTTGATTTTCTGTTAACGCATTACGATATTACAGCTGAAAATGTAGTGAGCTTTGGGGATGCTCAGTCTGATATGGCGTTTATCTCGATGGCGGGTGTCGGCGTCGCAATGGGTAATGCTTCTGATGACGTTAAGGGAGTTGCTAATATTGTGACTGCTCCAGTGTGGGACGACGGCGTTGCCGAAGTCTTGGATGTTTTAATTTAGTGTTTAAGTAAGAGAGCGGTATGGCGAAGGTAAAGTTTAAGGTCAGTAAGAAAACCCGTTTTATGAGCCATATGTTCGCTTCTGCGTGTTTTATTGGTTTATTTGTTTGGGGCTGGGATCTCCCTGTTAGTGATGCCATTGCTTACTTGTTGTTAAGCTTGGGTTTGTTGGCCATTATTATTTTAATCTCCGCGGTATTGGGGCTGGCTTTACGTTTTGTGCGCCGCACAAATACGACTATTGATGAGGAATAGTATGTTCACGCCAAAAGTATCCGCTGCGTTGGTTCGGCATTTATTAGAGGAAGCCAAGCGATGCGGCATCAATTATAGCGACGCCCTAACTGAGCTGGAGCTGACGGGCGAAAGTATTCAGGATGGCTTACCTTCTTTTAAATATGGACAGCTTTACAAGCGCTTGATGTTTTTAAGTGGCAACGAGTGGTTCGGCATGTTTTCCGGTGGCAAGGTTCCACTGGGTGCTTTCCGGCTTATGTGTCTGGCTTTGTTGACAGCGGGTAACTTACGCCAAGCGCTTGAACTGGCGGGCGAGTTTGCTGAGGTTTGTAAGGGTTTTAAGGTTCGTTACACCGTTGAAGAGCATCAAGGTTTAGCCCGTGTGAGTATCTCACCAGTTCGAACCACAAGCCCCGATGAGTTTTCAGCGCTTCAAAAAAAGGCGAACCCTGAACATGTGCTCACAACCCTTATGGCGTGCCATCAATTGGCGTGTTGGGTTACGGGCACAATTTTTTCGCTCGAGGGTTTGCGGTTGAGTTTCGGTGCCGGTGAAACTATCCAAAGTGTTCGTTCGTTGTGCGAGCAGGATGTTCAATACAGCCAGCCTTTTAATGCTCTTTTGTACCCGTTAAGTGTTCTTGATCGGCCGGTTGTACAAAATCATCAAAATTTACCGGATTTTTTACGAGCGGCTCCGTATCAAATTGTGACTCAAGATACGAGCCAGATCAGTACTACGGAAAAAGTACGCGCTCTCCTCAATAAAGACGTCGGCCATAATATGCCATCTGCCGAACAGGTGGCCGATACGCTAAATATGTCGGTTACAACCTTGCGTCGTCATTTGGCCGATGAGAGCTCAGCTTATCAAACGTTGAAGGACGAGTGCCGTTTGGAGGCTGCTATCCAGTTGTTAGCCTGTCGGGATTTAACCAATGTGATGGTTGCTGAGCGTCTCGGTTTTGACGAGCCCAGTGCTTTTTTTCGTGCCTTCAAAAAATGGACCGGCATGACGCCAGGTCAGTATCGGAAAAAACACCTTAATGTCGATTCAGGATGTGAGTAACCGTTAGAAGTGTCCTACACTTATAGCTGTATATTATAACAATTACCCAAAAGGCAAAAAGATAGCGGATTAAGTAATCAAACCTGCGTTAATTGGTTATCTACATACACTAGGGTTTGGCACTACAATATTTGGCAACGTACAAGGCAGAGGCTGCTATGACTGATTACAAAGTACCCGCAAGAGATATGCAGTTTGTATTACATGAGCTGTTTGACTATGAGGCGCATTGCCGTCGCTTAACTAATGGTGAAGATGCTACCCGAGATGTAGTGGATGCTGTTATTGAAGAGGCCGGTAAATTTTGTGAAAACGTATTAGCGCCCCTAAACCGCGTTGGCGATACAGAAGGCTGTAAAATAGATAATGGCGTAGTGACGACACCACCGGGTTTCAAAGAAGCTTATCGGCAGTATATAGATGCCGGCTGGCCTAGCATGATTCATCCAGTGGAATACGGTGGGCAAGGCTTGCCTGAGTCGCTTGAAACAATTGTGAGCGAAATGGTTGGAACAGCCAATTGGGCTTGGGGTATGTACCCCGGTTTGAGCCATGGCGCGATGAAGACTATTGGCGTTCATGGTTCGGATGAGCAAAAAAATACTTATTTGAACCCCCTGATTGCTGGTGAATGGACTGGCACTATGTGCTTAACCGAGCCGCACTGCGGCACTGACTTGGGCATGTTAAAAACCAAGGCTGTGCCATCGTCTGATGGTAGCTACTCGATTAGTGGTACTAAGATCTTTATATCCGCTGGTGATCACGATCTAGCTGACAATATTGTCCATATTGTTTTGGCGCGCCTACCTGACGCACCCGAAGGCACAAAAGGGATATCGCTGTTTATCGTGCCTAAATTTTTACCGGAGGGTGATGGTGTTGGCGAGCGCAATAATGTCTCCTGTGGTTCGCTCGAGCACAAAATGGGTATTCATGGTAATGCGACCTGTGTTTTAAATTTTGATGGCGCTAAGGGGTTTTTAATCGGTGAGCCTAATCGTGGTTTGCATTGCATGTTCACTTTTATGAACGGCGCACGACTAGGGACTTCAATCCAGGGTCTGTCACATGCCGAGCTTGGTTTTCAGAAATCATTGGCTTACGCGAAAGATCGTTTGCAAATGCGCTCGTTGTCGGGTGTTAAAAATCCTACTGGCCCAGCAGACCCTATTATTGTTCACCCTGATGTGAGGCGCATGCTGCTTACGCAGAAAGCATTCGCAGAGGGCGGTCGTATGTTGGCGTACTATATCTCGCAGCTTGTCGATATTGAGTCTCACGGGGTGGATGAAGCCGAGCAGAAAGAAGCTGGAGAACTATTGGCTTTTTTAACACCCATTGCGAAAGCCTTTATGACAGAGACTGGTTTTGAAAGTGCTAATTTAGGTATGCAGTGTTTTGGCGGGCATGGTTATATTGCGGAGTGGGGCGCTGAACAAAATGTGCGTGACAGCCGTATATCGACACTTTATGAGGGAACAACTGGTATTCAAGCGTTGGATTTATTGGGGCGTAAGGTGCTGCAATCTCAGGGTGAAATGTTAAAACGTTTTACTAAAATTATTCATAAGTTTTGTGAAGCTAATAAAGATAACGCCGCAGTAACCGCTTATATCGAGCCCTTAGTCGCGCTCAATAAAGAGTGGGGCGATATTACGATGCATATTGGTTTGGCGGCTATGAATGATGCAGATGAGGTTGGCGCGGCAAGCGTGGACTATCTCATGTATTCGGGCTATATCACGCAGGCTTACTTTTGGGCGCGTGCTGCCGTTTTGGCGAGTACACAGCTTAATAGTAACGAAGCCGACTTTTACCAAGCCAAATTAAAGACGGCAACGTTTTATTTCGAGCGAATTCTTCCGCGCACGCGGACTCTGGTTGAGACGATTAAATCAGGTGCCGGAAATTTAAAATCACTTGATGCCGAGCATTTTAGTTTTTAAATTTATGCTGGCTACCCTTGAGTTTCGCGGGCTATATTAGGTTCTCGGAATTTAAGGGTGTTTATACAAGGGGGAGCTCCGTTGTGTATTTCACCTGTTTTAATGCGAAAGTGGAGTTAATAGAGGCCACATTAGGTAAGTGAACGAGTGTCTTCTTGAGTAGTTTTTCATAAGCATCAACCGTACTCACGATGATGCGCAGTAAATAGTCTTTATCCCCGGTGGTGGAATAACACTCCACTATTTGCGGCACCTGTTGCACAGCTTCTTCGAATGCATTGAGCGAACTTTCGTCATGGCTTTTAATGGTGAGGTAAGCATGCACACTGACACTTAAATTAAGGGAGTTCGCATCCAGTAGCGTTACCCGTTTTTTGATATAGCCGTCTTGCTCTAATCGCTTCACTCGTCGCCAGCAAGGCGTATGCGATAGGCCTACGCGCTCACCAATTTCGTTCATCGAGTAATCAGCATTCTCTTGTAGTGTTTTAAGAATCAATCGATCGAATTTGTCGAGTGTCGTGTCTTCGCTCATGGGGTTACATCCTAATGTGCAGCGGTTTTAGGGTCGGGGTAATAATAGTTTGTCCAATTAGACGAGGGCACTTGTTTTCTCAACAAGGCGCTCGAAGGGGCGCATGCCGGGGCATGTAACGCTTTGAGTAACGCCGTTGAGGGAGCAGGAGGCAAGTATCATTGGATAAAGTATTTTTTCCTCGGCCCTCATCTATAAACGAGCAGGATGTTAACTGAGAAAACGGTTAAGCTACACGCTTTTGTCGCTATAGGATATTTTTCCATAGCGGCACTTTATCATTCACATCCTTTTCGGTTTTGGGTCAGTCTTTTGAAATTATCACACTATGGCGAGCAAATGGCTGCGCCTTCAGCTATTGCTGAATTGATGCGCGACTTAGGTGAGGCGCTAAATAATAATCCTAGTCTTTTATTTTTAGGTGGCGGTAACCCAGCCCTAATTCCTGAAGCGGGTGAAATATTCCAGCAACATTTGCAAAGCTTGTTGGCGGATAAAGCTTTAACGCAGCGCTGGCTGGGTATTTACCAGTCGCCCCAAGGCTCAGAGGCTTTGTTGTCTGCTTTAAGTGAATATTTACAAGGCCAAGGTTGGCCTGTTACGTCAAAGAATTTGGTCGTTGTCAATGGCGGTCAGACGGCGTTTAATCGTTTGTTTAACTTGTTTGCTGGCCCTAGTGCTAACGGGACTCGGCGTATTCATTTACCCATGGTGCCAGAATATGTGGGTTATCGGGGGCAAATGATTGGGGGTGATGCATTCGCGATCTCCCGACCGCTTATCGAACTGGAGTCCGAGCACCGTTTTCGCTATCAGCTTGATCGCGATGCGCTCAAGCTCGATGAGTACTCTGGCGCTGTGTGTTTATCTCGCCCTACTAACCCATCCGCTAATGTTATTACGCTTGATGACGTTAGTTGGCTGGAGGCGCAAGCGAAGCGTTGGAATATTCCTTTGATGGTCGACTGTGCTTATGGTGCGCCGTTCCCCAATGTAATGCAGTCATCTCAAGCTTATCGTTGGTGTGCGGGATCGGTCGCTGTTTTGAGCCTCTCTAAACTCGGTTTACCGGGGTTGCGCACTGCAGTTGTTGTGGCTGATGAGGCTTTGGTTACGCTGCTCGCACGCGTGGGCGCAGTTGAAAGCTTAGCATCAGGCAATACGGGGCCGCTATTGTTGGAAAGCCTTATAGCAAATGGTGATCTTAATCGGTTAACACAGATAATTCCGGCGTTTTATGAGCCTAAGCGAAAGCTAATGCTGGAGCTGCTGGATACTCATCTGGCGGGTCTCGAGTACCGAATTCATAATCCTGACGGTGCTTTTTTTGTATGGTTGTGGCTACCTAATTTGCCGATAAACGCGAAGGTTTTGTATCAGCGCTTGAAGGCCCGTAATGTATTGGTGATGGCAGGTAATGATTTTTTCTTTGGTGAGGAAAAGTCTTGGCAGCATGGCCGGGAATGTATTCGTTTAAATATATGCCAGTCGGACGAAGCCATGGCTGAAGCCGTCGCAATTATTGCAAGAGAAGTTAAAGTCGCGTTTTCGCAGAAAAAAGTTACCGTAGCCGATATTTAAATCGGCTACGGTAGTGATTACCGTTGTGTTAAATGTTGTTCTAACCAAGCTGCAGCGCCATTAAAGGCGAGCTCGTCATGGGTAACTAAGTAAGCAGGAATGCTTTCAACGTAGCGACTCATTGGCCCTTTATGCGAAAACTTGGCGGTAAAGTCGCTGTTGATCACAAAGTCTTTGAAACGCGGCAATATACCGCCTGCCAAATATATGCCGCCCGTTGCGCCGTAGGTTAGTGCAAGGTTGCCGGCAAAGCTCCCTAAAAAGCTACAGAACGTATTCAGGGTGGTAACACAGCTGGGGTCAGAGCCGTCTAGCGCATTGCTCGTGATTTCTGAGGGCTCGTAAGGTGAGGGAGAGGATCCCTCTACTTCGCAGATGGCTTTGTAGAGGTTGACTAAGCCTGGGCCAGAGATAAAGGTTTCTGCCGAGACGTGTCCATGGTGGCCTATAGCAGCTTTAATAATATCGGCCTCAAAGGCAGAGGTTGGTGCGATATTAATGTGGCCACCTTCACAGGGGTTGGGCAGCCATAACTCATTGTGGCGAATTACGCCAGCGACTCCAAGTCCAGTGCCCGGGCCAAATACCGCTTTATTAGCATTCTCTTGCTGCATGCCACTTTTGAGTGTTACTAGGTGATCGCTCCCCATGAGCGGTATGCCGGCGGCGACGGCGGCAAAATCATTCATAGCAATAAAGGCTTCAAAGCCAAATTGTTTTGCAACGGCTTTGCAAGAAAAGCCCCAAGACAGATTCGTCATTTGCACTTGATCGCCAACAACGGGGCCAGCGACTGCGGCGCACATGGCGGTTGGTTTGATTCCGTCGAGTTTAGCTAAATAGGCGGCTAAGGCGTCCTGAAAGCTACCGTAGTCTTTGCCTTTTAGAATGTGAATGTGCTCTAGCGTATAAAGGCCAGCCTCTTTACTAGTGGCAAGGGCGAAGCGAGCGTTGGTTCCGCCGATATCGGCAACAACATAAGGAAACATAGTGAGGTCTCTGTTGGGTCAAATTACAAATCCCCGCCACTCTAGACAAACACGCATTGGCGTGCAAGTTTCGTTGTGCGCTAGTCCTTCGGATAGCCCGAGAGAAGAGCAATCGATTCCAGTGTTTCTTCTGCCAGGGTGCGCCCAATAATCGATTCGGCAACCCTTATTGGGCGGCCATTTGTAAGGGTTGCTTCGACGGCAAAGTATTCGGTATGGCTATTCCCAGATTGAGATGAGCTAGTCTTTTTAAGCCGAAGCGTATTGATTTTTGAGCGGGGCACATTTTTTCGGCTTAATATGTAGCCAAATAATCGGCGTGTAGCTTTGATGCCGCTACGTGTAATTTGGACTTGATAGCTATTCAATAATGAGTAAAGCCCGCTTAGTGAAATGGCGGCGCCAATAAAGCTAAAAATTATCGCCATAAATACGGGGGCTTCGCTGCGAAATAGAACAGCGCCCACGACAAAGAATATTAAGCCAAACACTATTGCGGCAGAGCAGGCTTTAGCGTTGCGCAGCGGCTGCAGATTAATCTCGATACCGCCGGGTATAGTTTTTGGGTTTAACAGATTCTCGAGTTCTGCTTCTCGATTATTTTTAGCGTTGGGATGTTGGGTGCTATCGCTAATATTTAAATGTGATTGAGCGTTGGATTGAAAGGCAGGAATCTCAAAGCTGCGATTAAGATCCGCGCCCGCAAGCTTCGCCTTTATCGTCGCGCGCCATAGGTGATAGTTATCGCCAGATAATTCTGAATTAGGGAGGTCTTTAGGGACGTTAAAGCAAAACTGTATTTGGCTGCCTTGATGGGTATGTTTAATTTCGCCCAGGCCCTCGTTGCTCCAAACGATGTTTTCCCTTCGTTTGCGGTCTTTACCAGTACCACTGTAGTAACTTCTTAGGCAGCAAAGGGTAACCTTAATGTTTGTATCACTAGGCAATTTACTTTGCAGTGTTAGGGTTCCTGCTGCTTGCCCGCCTATGGCCGCTGGGTAAGGGGATAAAGTGAGCGGTGCTGGGCCAAACCGGCGCCAGCGGGCTGTACTTATGCATGCGCTGATTAATAATATGACACCGACAATGGGAAATATCACCGCGATAAGCGCCATGTAATTTTTTTCTGCAAGCTCATCGGGCAGCATGAAAAGCACCGGCGTAGACATTAAGCTCCAAAATACAGCAAAGCCCCAAATACCCCAGAGGCCCACTTTAGCGTTGGATTTGATCGGGTTTTTCCAGTCTGTATTCGCCTGCCAGGGTTCGCTGGTTGTGAGCATTTCTGGGTTTTCGGTTTTTTTGGCGACAAGGCCAAAAACCATTAACCCGATACCAACGCCGCCAAAAATAAGTGCAAAAACCGATTTAAACAGCAGCATGCTCCAGCGTAAATTTCGGTCAATGATGGATTCGCTCGGGTTGATAGGGTTGATATAGATTGTGATTGGAGAGCCGTTACTACGGTGCTTTTTTAATTGCCGGCTGTGGTCTTGGTGCCAGCTACCGATGTTGTCTGAGCCGCTCATTATGCCAACGCGCGTGCCGGTATATGGCTGATCATTATAGTGGTACTGATAACGCGCAAGAGCCTCCCATGTGGTGCCATCATCGCTATGGTTTGTTTTGAGCTCGGCCGAGATAACCTTTGCTGAAGTGGGCTGCCACTGTTGCATAGTGTGCCATTCCCACAGTGAGGGGATAATGCTTAAAAATAAAAATCCGAGCCCTACCGCGGCAAAGGGGAGACCAAAAAGGGTGAGGGCGAAGTTGCTCTTCCTTGATTTTTTTGTTGGCATAATAATTTCAAAGCTTAAGTTGTGGTGTTTGTAGGGCGGATGGCGTAGTAGCTGCAGTATTGTGAGGGTACGTGGTAGGATTCGCGCTTTATTCTTACCTCGCCCACTGTTCAGCCATTTTACACAGGATAGTACAGCGCACCATGCCTAAACATATTGCCATCATTGAAGATGAGATCGCCATTGCTGAAAATTATCGTGATGCCTTGGTTCGTCAGGGCTATGAAGTGAGCCATTACGCAACGCGGCCTTCCGCAATGCAGGCATTTGCTGTTCGATTACCTGATTTAGCGATTATTGATGTGGGTTTAGGTGATGAGGCTGAGGGGGGCTTTGATTTGTGTCGAGATCTTCGCACTCGTGCCCCGCAGCTGCCTATAATTTTTCTAACGGCAAGGGATTCTGAGCTAGACCGTGTGCTGGGCTTGCGTTTAGGGGCCGATGATTATTTAACCAAAGATATTAGCCAGCCGCATATGTTAGCCAGAATCACCGCGCTTTTTCGGCGAGTTGATGCATTGGCTGCGCCAGCCCAAAACCGAGAGCAGTTGGTTGCAGGCCCATTGGTTATCGATTGTCAGACGCTACAGGTTTCGTGGCATGGCCATGCCATTGAGTTGACCATAACGGAGTATTGGATACTCCAAGCGTTGGCGGCAAGACCCGGGCACGTTAAAAACAGGCAGCAATTAATGGACGCTGCTAATGTTGTCTTGGATGACAATACCATTACTTCCCATATCAAGCGTATTCGTAAGAAGTTTAAAGCCTTCGATGACAATTTCGATGCCATTCAAACGGCCTACGGTATGGGGTATCGCTGGTTAACACCTAAAGGCCAAGCCCAAGAATGACGCTTAAGCGGCAGCTACTACTGCTGGGTTTGTTAACCTTGGCGCTACCTTGGCTAGCGGTAAATTATATCCAACGGTTAGATGGCACCTTGCGGCAGTCGCGTTTAGAGTCAGTCGAGGAGTTAGCAACGAGTATTGCGCGTAGTCTCTCGAAAGAGGAAGCCTTGATTTCGCGGTTATCCCGGCGTAACGGGCAAATGCCAGCCATTTTTTCCGGGGAATTACCAAAAGATAATGTGCTTGATGGGTATCTAACCGAATGGCAGCGTGATGGTCTCGGGAATCTTGAATCTTCCCTTCGTTACAGTAAACGCCAAGGGTGGGAGCCCTTTGTTGGCGTACCATCTGGCGTTACAGTGTCGGCACGATTTGCTTTGGCTGAGGGGCAGGGCCGAAGCGGGCTTCGATTAGCGGTGGCTATTACCGGTTTGGCTGCAACGTTTTTTTCTCCACAGCGCAATGTTTATGATGCGCTCATTTTACGTTTTTCGCATGGCATGTCTTTGCGTGTGATTACTTCTGTACCAGGTGTGGCTGAAGTGGAGCGCTGGCAAGGTGGGCGCTGGCAGCGTCATTTTGATGATGTTGCCCTCTGGCAAATTTCGGGCGCTAAAGCCTCGGAAAGCCTTCAGTCTATTGAAATGTCTCTCCCGCTTGAATATCGAGAGCAAAGCGTCACTATTGAGTATGTCAGCGCGCAACTTGGCTATAGCTTATTTCTGTCGCCACATAACAGTCCTGTATTTTTTGCGTACCGTGATTATGATTTTTCTGATTTAGCTCGGGATTACGCTTCAGAGCAGCAGGGGCTAACGCTCTATGATTGGCGAGGTTTTCCTTTGGTGAGTGCTGGGGGGTTGGCGCTTGGTGCCGGCCTACCTGAATTGAGCGAGAGAAACTCATGGCTAATGCGCCTTTATTTTTTGTTGTCAGGGCGTCCGGAGTACCGTTATCAGTTGCCAAAAACGCCCATGGATGGAGAAAGTTCAGAGTGGTTTTTTAATCGAGTATCCCCGGTGGCCCGTGCCGTTGTGGCTATTGGTGAACGTGATCGGCCGCCGGTAGGGTGGTTGGTGCTGGATAAACAGGATGCCAGTTTTTACAGTTTATTGGCGGGTATTTATGGGCAGTTTGTCTTTGTGTGTACTTTTTTTGCGGCATTCGTGGTTGTTTCTTTGTTGGGTTTTTCGAGTGTTCACTCCTGGAGGATTCGTTCCTTAGCAAAGTATGCCGAGCAGGCAACCGACGCGACGGGAAACTTACGTGAGCCTTTTAGGGCTAGCCGCATCCCTGATGAAATTGGGCAGCTATCGCGTAGTTTTGAAATGTTGCTGCGCAGGCTGAGTGCACACCAGGAATATTTAAAGAGCCTTGCAGGCAAACTCTCGCACGAGTTACGAACGCCTTTGGCGATCACGCAAAGCTCATTAGATAATTTAGAAATTTCGGCATTAAATACTTCGCAACGACTGTATCTTACGCGCGCGCGGGATGGGATGACGCGCTTGTCATCGACATTAAATGCCATGAGTTCAGTGAATAGTCTTGAGCAAGCGTTGACGCATGCGGAGTGTGAAGTTTTTTGCCTGAAAGAGATGCTGGAAATGCTTGTTGCCGCTTATCAGGATAGTTATAAACAGCCGGTTGTGTTGTGCGGATTTGATGGTCTTAAGGGGGGCTTTACAGTGTCTGCCGCGCCGGAGCTCTTGGTGCAAATGTTAGATAAGTTGGTTGAAAATGCTAGTCAGTTTGCAGCCGAGAACTCAACAATTACGGTTAAAGTTGATTGGCCTGAAGGACCGTCCGACAGTGTGAATATTGCTGTTGTTAATGTTGGGGCTCCGTTGCCAGCCTCGTTGGAGCATCAACTTTTCGATTCAATGGTGTCTTCCCGCTCGACAAAAAAACAGGGTGGCGATGTTCATTTGGGGCTGGGTTTATATATTGCCCGCTTGATTTGTGAGTTCCATGGCGGCAGTATTCACGCCTATTCCGCTGGCGCCAGTGAGCGCTCGTTGGTCACGTTTGAAATAAATTTACCGATTATTACAGGAAGCTTAGGCGACTAACTTCCTGTGTTATAAAACGAATGTAAGTGAGTGCACATGCAACAACAATTATTGAAAATGTTAGAAATGCAGGATGCGATGAATACCAAAGTGAGTGCTCATTGGCGCAAGCAGGGGTTTGCATGGTATCGCGCTATTTGGGTCGAGTGTGCGGAGCTGATGGATCACTACGGTTGGAAGTGGTGGAAAAAACAGTCGCCGGACATTGATCAGGTTAATCTCGAATTGGTTGATATTTGGCATTTTGGCTTAAGCGATCTTCTTCAGGGGTCTAGTCATGTGGGGGAGTTGGCGCAAACTCTTGATGAGGAGTTACGTAAAAAGCCAGTATCAGTGGGGGAGTTCAGGGTTGAGCTAGAGGATTTTGTCACTGCAATATTGAGCGAGAAAGCGTTTAATTTAACGAAGTTTTGCCGTGTTTTGGTTGCTGCAGATTTCTCGTTTGAGCAGCTGTATTTACAGTACATGGGGAAGAATGTTTTAAATTTCTTCAGGCAAGATCATGGCTATAAAGAAGGGACTTATCACAAAGTCTGGGACGGGAAAGAGGATAACGAGCATTTGGTTGAGGTGCTAGATGTGGTCGATGCGAATAGCCTAACATTTCAAACGGACGTTTATGAGGCCTTACAGGCGCGATACCCCGCAGATTAGATGACTTTTATTGGGGTTGCTCTATAATGGCGCCCGCAAAAGCATGCTTGGGGCGAGACTTATCCTGCCTCGGGCTTATTTTATTAGCAAAAACGGAGATTGATTGTGAAAGCACCCGTTCGTGTTGCCGTAACCGGCGCTGCAGGCCAAATTAGCTATTCTTTGTTATTCCGTATCGCTGCTGGCGATATGTTAGGAAAGGATCAGCCTGTTATTCTGCAAATGTTGGAAATTACCCCCGCTCTAGGTGCACTTAAAGGTGTTGCTATGGAGTTGGATGACTGCGCTTTTCCTTTGTTGGCCGATATGATCACAACTGATGATCCCAATGTCGCTTTCAAAGATGCCGACTACGCATTGCTTGTGGGTGCGCGTCCTCGTGGGCCAGGTATGGAGCGTAAGGACTTACTGGAAGCCAACGCTGCTATTTTCTCGGTGCAAGGCAAGGCGATCAATGACCATGCTTCTCGTGATATCAAGGTTTTAGTCGTGGGCAACCCTGCTAATACCAACGCTTTAATTGCACAGCGCAATGCACCTGATATTGATCCTCGTCAGTTTACAGCGATGATGCGTCTTGATCACAACCGAGCCATGACTCAGTTGGCTCAGAAGACGGGTAAAAGCATTAATGATGTGACACAAATGACAATTTGGGGGAATCATTCCTCAACGCAATACCCTGATCTGCATACAGCATTGATCAATGGAGAGTCAGCCATATCAAAGGTGGATACTGCTTGGTATGAAGAGACTTTCATACCTGAAGTGCAACAGCGTGGCGCTGCCATTATTAAAGCGCGTGGTGCATCAAGCGCTGCATCTGCCGCCAATGCCGCTATATTTCATATTCGCGATTGGGCGCTCGGCACTCCAGATGGCGATTGGGTTAGCATGGGTGTTTACTCCGATGGTAGCTACGGCATTGAAGAAGGCTTAATCTACTCATTTCCATGTGTCTGCAAAGACGGCGCTTGGGAGATTGTACAGGGGCTTGAGATTAATGAATTTTCTACCGCTCGTATGAAGGCGAGTGAGAATGAGCTTAAAGAAGAGCGCAATGCTGTAAAGTCATTGTTGCCTGCATAGGATCTTTAGTGGGTCGCTAATGAAAACCGCGCAACTTTGCGCGGTTTTTTTTCATCTCAATAATAGGTTTTCGTTAGGAGTTTGTATGAATTTTCCAAAGTTAGGTAACAAAGCGCCCGCTTTTACGCTTAAAGATCAAAGTGGAGCGCTGGTTAAGTTGAGTGATTTTTTGGGTAAAAACGTGGTCGTTTATTTTTATCCGAAAGCGATGACGCCAGGTTGCACAGTTCAAGCCTGTGGTTTGAGGGATGCTAATGCTGAATATGCCCAAAGAGATACGGTGGCGCTAGGCCTTAGTCCAGACCCTTTTGAGCGCCTCAAAAAGTTTGAGGATAAGCATGAGCTTAACTTTACATTGTTGAGTGATGAGGATCATGCGGTTGCAGAAAAGTACGGAGTTTGGGGGCTGAAGAAATTTATGGGGCGTGAATTTATGGGTATTCACCGAGTCACCTTTATTGTAAATAAGGAAGGACGTTTAGCGCACATCATGGAAAAAGTGAAAACCAAAACACATCATGATGATGTGCTTGCCGTAATTGATGGTCTTGAAGTGTAGAGTTGATCTTTCTGCTTAAAAAACTGCCACTTTGGCAGTTTTTTTTGGCCTGTAATCGGGTATTTCCTCCATATATCGCCGCTTGATCCCCTTACAAAGCATGGGAATTTTGTAATAAATTGGTTTCCAATCAACAGTTTAAAGCGATTTTTACTAAGTCGGCGTGTGAATAATGTATTTTATGGCTTCAAATGGCGCGTATTGGCGCAGCTATACTGTCTGTTGTTGGCACCTTATTCATTTCGTCGATATTTTTTGTTGTCAAAATATAAACGTTTGTATTAAAAAAAACTTTGTAATCACAGCGCAACTTGATTAGATTTGGCGTCGACGGCATTAAAGTCTTTTTTTGTGCCAGCAGGGGTTTTATGTTGGTAATTCGGTGAAACCCCTGTCAATTAGGTGGAATTAGCCATACATGTAACGTGATAAGTTATTCTTTGGCACCTAACATGACAATTATTGGCGCCATTTATTGCTATATGGCGCAAGCGGTTCTGGTCTGAAGTATTATATGGCGCATAATTCTCCTTATTGCTTTTTGCTACTTTTGGTTGGTTTTTTATTTTCTCATTAATACTTGTAGGTGGTTAACTTGAAACTTCATGCACACTCCCACGCTCCCTCTATCCCTATGCCAGGTTTTCAGCCTGATATAGCGTCATTAACGCTGGGTGACTCAGAGTCACGATTAAAAGCGCTATTCAAAGTATTGGTGCGCTCAAATCAGGGTGATGATCGCTCCTCGGGTGTGATGCATTACTTGAATTTAGGGTGCGCAATGTTTGGCATGGACTACGGGCTGCTCTTGCGTCAGTTGTCGGCTCAGGTGGCTGAAGTGGTGGCGGTGGGTGATCACGCAGACTCTTTTTACGTTGGGCAGCATCTCACCATCGAGCGGACTTTTGCCGCTGAGGTGTTTGAGCGTGAGCAGTCTGTGGTTAGCCCTAAAGTTTTGCCTACTCCTACATCTGTGCCGATGTGTACCTACAATGGGCATATTGTGAATAGCTATGTCGGTGCGCCAGTCCACACAGCTAAGGGCGAGACGCTCGCTGTTGTCTTTTTTACCTCATCGTACTTGACAAAAGAGTTGCAATCGTCGGATATTGAGTCGCTTGAATTACTGGCAGAAGGAGTCGCCTGCATGAATGATTTACACAAAACCCAAGCTCAGCGGAAAATGACGGATCAGGCAATGTTTGCCTTGGGGTCTGTTAAAACTTTGGATGAATACTTAGAGCAGGCACGTTTGCCTGAGGTTTACGGCATCCCTTCACGTGTTGTCGAAGTACTGCGTAAGCGCATTGGGCAATCACCTTTAGGGATTGGCAACGTCGCCGAGGAGTTAAATCTGTCGAAGCGTACTTTGCAGCGCCGGCTTCAGCAGCAGGATATTAGCTTTGCTGATCTACGTGATCAGGTGCGTTTTCATTACGCCGTTGATTATTTGGTTAAGCAACATATGAGTATTGATAGCATTTCCGTGTCACTCGATTTCTCTGATCGAACGAGTTTTACCAATGCGTTTAAGCGCTGGACGGGTCTTTCGCCTAGTACCTTTCGTAAATTATTCCGCGATTACGTTTAGCGTACTACAGTTTTGAATGCTAATTAGAGCCTGCGCAAGCGGGCTTTTTTGTTGCTGGCTTTTAGTAAACTCTGTAGAGTTGCGCCTTTTTACAGAGTAAGGGGCGCAATGTTATGTCTTTATTTATTCCAGAAGCAGCTGCACAAGGCGAAGCGGCTACGCAAGGTGGCGGAGATATGTTTTCGCTGCTGATGCTTGTTGGTTTGGTTGTTCTCATGTATTTCATGATGATTCGTCCTCAGCGTAAGCGCCAGAAGGAGCATGAAGCTTTGGTTGGTGGTATTGCTAAGGGTGATGAGGTTGTCTTAACCAGTGGAATGCTGGGTAAGGTAATAGAAGTTGATGATGCTTATATCGCTGTTGATACAGGTGAGGGCGTTAAGCTGCGCTTTCAGAAGTCCGCTGTTCATGCGGTGCTGCCTAAAGGCACGATGAAGTCGATTTAATCGACCAAACGAAAAAAGCCCCGCAATAGCGGGGCTTTTTTCGTTTGGATTTAAGAGAATCTGCGGAGGATCTATGACATCTAATTATTGGCCTGCACGTGAGTCGTTGGCGCAATTGCCGACGCCAATACATCAATTGAAGCGTTTTGGTGGTGATATTGGTGCTCGCTTGTGGCTAAAGCGAGATGATCTGACCGGCTTTTTGTTGTCTGGTAATAAGGTGCGCAAGCTTGAGTTTGTTTTGGCGTATGCAAAATCTTT
>NZ_CEXWTU010000047.1:0-25672 GCF_982758155.1 Marinagarivorans sp.
CTGGCGTGCTGTGTGATGCTTTGGTTAAAGATAAATCGCAAGGCCAAGTGGCCGCGGTATTAGCGGGTAAAGTCAGTGGTGCCGAATACCTAGATCTATTAAGCATTGGTGAGCCCCTCGCATTCTTTATGTGTTGCGGTTCGATTGCCGGCGCCATTGGCAATTTAGGCCAAAGTGACTATGCCTATGCGAATGCCGCATTAGAAGGCTTCGCTGCACGCCGTGAGAAAATGGTGCAACGGGGCGAACGCAAGGGCCGCAGCTTGACCCTGCATTGGCCGCTGTGGCGTGATGGCGGTATGTCGCTCGGTGAGGCGCGTACACAACAATTAAAAGCCTTAACCGGCCTTGATCTGCTAACTCATGAACAAGCGATGAGCGTTTTTGAAGCCGCGTTGAACCAGGGTGATGGTTATGCGACTTACCTCCCCGTTACCGGCGATTTACAACAATTTTCCCGCCATTTACAGACCTTGGGCTTGGCGCAAGCTGCGGCAGAAAGCTCGCAAGAACAACCATTACCGGCCGAAATAACTAAGGTGCCAGCGCCTATAACCTCTACTATTTCGGTAGAAAAAACGGCCGACTCTAGCGCGAGTGATTCGCAAGAGCCTTTGGCGATCGTGGGTCTTGCTGGGGTTTACCCCGGTAGTGATTCGTTGGATGAGTTTTGGCGTAATGTGCTGGACGGCGTCGACGGTATTACCGAGGTGCCTGAGTCGCGCTGGGACCACAAAACATTAATGGCGTCGGATACTGGCGTTTATGGTAAATGGGGCGCCTTCTTAAATAATGCGGCCCAGTTTGATGCGAGCTTTTTTGGTATTACCCCAAAAGAAGCTGAGCTTATGGATCCGCAAGAGCGCTTGTTTTTACAGGTTGCTTGGCATGCGTTTGAAGATGCTGGTATGCCTTTAGGGCAAGCGAAGCATGCAGACGTGGGTGTTTTTGTTGGGGCGATGTGGAGCCAGTATCAATTGCTGAGCGGCGATACAGATATAGAGCGCAAAACAGCCTCTATCTTTTCGGCCATTGCTAATCGTGTTTCTTACACGCTCAACCTTAAAGGGCCGAGCATGGCGCTGGACACGATGTGTTCGTCGGCGCTATCGGCGCTGCATATCGCTATCGAGAGTGTCCGTCGTGGAGACTGCACGATGGCGTTAGTGGGCGGCGTTAATGTCATGAGCCACCCGCATAAATATCAGTTCTTATGTCAAAACAAAATGTTATCCACTGATGGGCGCTGCCGAAGTTTTGGTGAGAACGGCAGCGGTTATGTGCCTGGTGAAGGTGTCGGTGCGGTATTGATTAAACCGTTAAGTGCGGCCCAGCGTGATGGCGATAATATTCACGCGGTAATCCGCGGCAGTGCCTTAAGTCATGGGGGGCGTGTTGCCGGAATGACGGTTCCACACCCGCAGGCGCAGGCTGATGTTATTCAAAAGGCCTTAAAAGAGGCTGCTGTCAGTCCGTCGCAAGTTTCTGTTATTGAAGCGCACGGTACGGGGACTTCCTTGGGCGACCCCATTGAACTGGATGGTTTGAAAAAAGTTTTTGCCGAAAACTCAGCATCGATTTCGGTCGGGTCTGTTAAGTCTAATATTGGTCATCTAGAAAGCGCGGCAGGGATTGCGGCCTTAAGCAAAGTGGTTATGCAGCTCAAGCATAAAACCTTAGCGCCAAGCCTGCATTCGCAAAGCCTTAACCCCAAATTGCGTTTTGAAAATACACAATTACACATACAGCAGCGCCAAGAACCTTGGGTGGTTGAAGGGGCGCGTATCGCGGGCATTAGTGCTTTTGGGGCTGGCGGTAGTAATGCACATGTTGTGGTAGAGGAGTTTAATTTCCCACCAGCAGCGGCTTATCAGCAGCCTGTGATTATTCCGATATCGGCACGTGATGAGCAGGGCTTGGTGCGCTATGCACAGCGTTGGTATGACTTTTTGGCGGATGCAAATCAATCCGGTATTAGCTCGGCATTAGCGGCCGATGCACGTTTAGTGGATATCGCGCACACCGCACAATGTGGCCGCGATGCTATGGCGCACCGTTTAGCCTTGGTATGTACCACAGCAGAGCAAGCACAAGCGCAGCTAGGCGCATTTCTAAAAACACACGCTATCAGCGCGGAATTTACGGCGTTGTTAATCGAAAGTTCTAACGCTGATTTAGCCGCGTTGGCCCAGTCATATATGGCGGGCGATACGCCTCAGTGGCCAGCCTTGACGGATGCCTGCCCACGCAGAACCTCTATTCCGGCTTACCCTTTTAATGCTACGGAATATTGGTATCAGGCCGACGTGAATACGTCAGCGTTACCGGTAGTTGCGGTGAATGTTTCGGGTCACCCTTATTTAAAAGCTAGCCAGCCTCGTTTGGATGGCGCTCATTTTCACACCTCGATAGAACGCGATCAGCCTTGGGTTGCTCAGCACGTGATACAGGATCGCAACTTACTGCCGGGTATGGTGAGTTTGTCGCTGATGGTTGATGCGGTTAAAGCCTTAAGTGCCGGTGCTCACAATAATGTTGTTGTGGATAGTCTCACATTCGCAGCCCCAGTCGACGTGACTGATAGTGGATGTGATATCACAACCGCGGTTTACGCCGGTAGCAATGGGGAATTTTTGTGTGAAACAACCTCTGGCGAGTTAGCTCCACGCATACATACCCAAGCAACAGTTCGCTTGGCCGAGTCATCGTCCGAGGAGCTTGCGACTTTAAGCTTGCCGACGCGTTGGGAGACGGCAACCCCTCTGTATCAACAGTTTACACAGCAAGGTTTAGCTTACGGCCCCTTGTTTCGTTGCATCGAGGCGTGGGCGCAAGTCGGCGCTGACAAAATATGGGCTAAATTGGCAGTGCCGGCGGACGCTGATGAAGCTTCCGTCGCTATGTTAACCATGGACGCAGCACTGCAAGCGAGTGTGTTACTGCAAGGTGATATTACGCAGGATGAAACGGTTTATTTACCCTACCAATTACACGCTGTGCAGTTTGGTGGCGACCTTGGCCTAGCCCGCTATGTTGAAGTAACGCGGTTACCTGAATCTAACCAAGAGCGGCATTTCTCTTTAGCGCTGCTGGATGAAGCGGGTGCCTGTCTGTGGCGTGTCGAGCAATTTACATTGCGGGCTATTGCTGGTGCTAAAGCGGCGGAGAGTGCGGTACCGCAGCCATTATCACCGCTAGTACAGCAGGCCGCTGCGAATAGCGATAGTGAGCAAGCTTTACGTGATGCCGTGCAAAAAATGTTGGTTGAGCAGCTGGTGAAGCATACAGGCCTTAAAGCGCGCGCCATTACCAAAGCCGATAGCTTTGATCAGGTGGGTATCGATTCGATTGTCATTATGAATGTGACAGCGGCGCTTGAAACTATGACGGGCAGTTTGCCAAAAACATTATTTTTTGAATACGGGTCGGTAAAGCAGCTCACCGATTATTTAATGGCCGAGCACACAGAGACTTTAGCCAGCCACTTAAGCGTGACTAGCGCGGTTCAATCCGCGAGTGCTAAAGCAAAGCCTGTAGCCGATACCAAAGCAACGCCTAAAGCGTTAACCAGTTTTGCTCAGCGCCCGGCGGCGAAAAGCGAAGGCGCGGCCATGACGCGTGAACCGATTGCCATTGTGGGTATTGCTGGACGTTATCCGGATGCGCAAACACCCGAGCAGTTGTGGGAAAACCTACAAGCCGGGCGCGATAGTGTGGGCGAAGTCCCTGCCGAGCGCTGGGACATTGATGCTTATTACAACCCTGATAAAAACCACAAGAACACCACTTATTGTCGCCAGGGTGGCTTTATTGATAAGGCGGAGTGTTTTGATCCTGGGTTTTTCAATATCACGCCAGCGGATGCCATTGTGGCCGATCCACAGGAGCGTATTTTCTTACAAACCGCATGGCACGCTTTAGAAGACGCCGGATATGCACGCCGCAGTATTAGCGGTAAAGCGGTGGGTGTTTTCGCCGCAGTCATGTGGAACCAGTATCAGCTATTTGGTTTAGATAAAGTGTTAAGTGGTGACCAAGCGGGTGCTTTGTCGGTGGCCTCTTCTATCGCTAATCGTTTGTCGTACACGATGAATATTAATGGCCCTAGCCTAACGCTAGATACCATGTGCTCATCATCACTGACGGCTATGCATCTTGCGGTACAAGCCATTTGGAATAAAGAATGCGAGTCGGCCTTTGTTGGTGGTGTGAACTTATCACTGCACCCACATAAATATTTATCACTGTGTTCGAATAACTTTTTATCCAGCAATGGCCGTTGTAGCGCTTTTGGTATTGAAGCCGACGGTTATGTACCGGCTGAAGGGGTGGGTGTTGTTTATGTGAAACCGCTGGCGCAGGCCGAAGCCGATGGCGACACCATTTACGGCGTGATTCGTGCAACAGCGGTAAACCATGTGGGGCGCACCAGTGGTGCCACAGTCCCGAGCCCGGATGCACAGGCTACCTTGATACGTAACGCACTGGATCAAGCGGGTGTGGACCCTCATTCAATTTCTTATATCGAAGCGCATGGCACAGGCACTGCGCTTGGCGACCCTATTGAAATTCGCGGCTTGAATAAAGCTTTAAATGCAGACGGCCAGCATCCGGGTTGCCGTATTGGTTCAATCAAAGCGAATATCGGCCACGCTGAAAGTGCCGCCGGTATAGCGAGCTTAACGAAAGTATTAATGCAGCTTAAGCACGATGCTATAGCTCCGTCGTTACATGCTTCGCCGTTAAACCCCAAAATTGATTTTGCCGATACGCCTTTTGAGGTCAGCCAAACATTGAGCCCTTGGCTATCGGCAGCAGGGCAACCTCGCCGTGCAGGGATTAGCTCGTTTGGTGCGGGTGGCAGCAACGCGCATGTGGTGATTGAAGAATATATCGACCAGCGTCCAGCGGTGGCCGAGTTGGGAAGTAACTTGCTTGTACTTTCTGCCCGCAACCGACAGCAGCTAACGGCGAACGCTCAACAATTACATGATTGGTTACTACAAAACGAGGGCGTTAGCCTGACGGGTTTGTGTTTTACGCTGCAGCAAGGGCGTGAGCAAATGGATCACCGTTTTGCGGTTGCCGTAAGTACAGTGGAGGAGGCCATTGCCCAGTTGGCGGATGCGCTAGTGCAGGGTTTTGCGTCTGGCCATGGCTATAGCTGCGACCAATCGCAAGATGAGGATGATGAATTTAGTGATAGCGAAGGCCAGTCTTACTTGAGCCAGCTATTAAACAATCAGCGTTGGTCGAGCATTGCACGTTTATGGTGTCGCGGTGTTGATATTAACTGGCAGGCGCATTACCCCGCCAGTGTGCGTCGCTTGAATCTGCCGGGCTATGTTTTTGCCGAGCAACGGTTGATGTTTGACTTAGGTATGGACGGATCAACGCAAGCACCACGACAGGGTCATAGCGCCGGAGAATACCTCCACAATATCTCTGATGTTACACGTCAAGCCTATCGCAGTCGGTTACCGGTTAACCACCCTTGGTTGGCAGACCACGTTATCCAAGGGCACGCCTTAGTCCCCATGGCGTGGTTGGTGAGTGTGATTAACAGTGCCGCGGCAAAAGCGGACCCGTCACAGGATTGGCAATTAGCGAATATTTCACTCGATAGCATGGTACTTGCCAAGGGTGAAGCGCTGGTACTTGAAGTGGATATTGAGCCCCAGAGCGAAGCGTGCTTATTAGCGCATCTGTATCAAATGGAAGGCGCTAATGAGCGATTATTAGCCTCAGTAGAGCTAGCGCCTCGTCAGGCGGTGGATGCTATTGCTGAGGCGTCCGACATTGCATTCAATTCAGCGCAATCTTTATATCAAACATTTGCAGAGGCTGGCTTTAGCTACGGGAAGCATTACCGTCAACTGCGTTCATTAAGCTGTAATGCAACTGAGGGTGAAGCTTTACTGGAGGGCGCAGCTACAGAAGCCGCGGATGTTACAGCACCAGGGGTGATTGATGCCGCCCTGCAGCTGACTCGGGAATTTACGCCGGCCAATACTGGCCCTTGGTTTCCGCAAACGCTCAACGGTTTTTGGATCTCGCCGAGTGCTGTGTGTACAAAAGTCAAAGTCGAAAGCTTGAGCAGTAGTGACAATACGTTGAGTTTCCGTGTTTATTGGTTAGATGCTGCGAATGTTGTTGTGGGTTATTGCGATGCACTGACTTTGGCCTGTGAGCAAACCACCGCTCAGCCATCACCTTCAGTGCAAACTAACGCGAGCCAAACAGCATCCTCGATTCAAGCGACGCCCAAGGTACAACCTCCGGTTACCGAAGGTCCGTTAGCATTAGTGACGAGCCGTTGGGTGGATGCTGATGCTCTGGAAGCCCAGCATCAGGCCAAAGGTCAGAACGAAAACGCTCCTGTTTGGACGCTAGGTGCTGAGCACTTGATAACAGGCGCCGGTACGCAAGCGGTCACTATGCAGTGGGCGAATGCGAATAATGCGAAAAGCGAAAATAGCTGGGAGCTACAAGCCGACGAAGCCGGCATGACTTTCTTGGCAGATAAAATTAAACAAGCCTCTCAGGCGCCTCGCATTATTGTCTCGGCGGATGCCGCGTCGTTAGATGGCGAGCAACTGTATTGGTGCTTGTGGCACTTAGTGCGTGCAAGCATGGCAGCGCGAGTGCCGGCTATGAATCTTGTTGTGGCGTTAAGTCGCCGCGAGTACACCCCTGTGGCACTGGCGAAACTGCAAGCCTTACAAAGTTGGATGCAGGCTTTGGGTGATGAACGCCCCGGTTACCAAATGCGCTTGGTGGAAAGTGATGCCGCGTTAACGGTTCAGCAATGGTTAGCGCCACTGAAATCTGTTGTGAAATGGTCGCGTTACGATGAAGCCCAGCGCTGGCAAGTACGCGGCTTTGAGGCCATTGATTTCGACGTGACTGATGCGGTGGCGACCTCAGGCAGGCAAACGGTATTAATTACCGGTGGTGCCGGTGGTTTAGGTTCCTTATTTGCTAAACACCTGGCGAAACACCATGCGAGCGACCTGATTTTAGTCGGCCGTAAAGCGCAGAACGAGGATATTACTCAATTATTAGCTGAGCTACGTGAACTGGGATCAGAAGCGGTTTATTACCCTGCGGACATGGGTGATAGCGCATCGATTCAAAAATTGGCTCGTAAAATTAAGCTGCGTTTTGGTGAGTTAACAGGGGTCGTCCACGCGGCGGGTTACATCTGCGATAACTACATTGTTCGCCAGCAAGCGAGTGAAGTTGCGAGCGTGCTGCAGCCAAAAGTGGCGGGTACCGAGCACTTACTGGAGAGGCTTAAAGGTTTAACTGCGCCAGCCACCACACCGTGGATGGTGGGCTTCTCTTCGATATCGGGTTTCTTAGGGCACGCAGGGCAAGCGGATTACTCCTATGCCAATGCGGTGATGGATGCGCTGTTACACAATGCGCAAGGCGTAAAAGGCTTAACCATTAACTGGCCGTTATGGTCGGGCGTTGGCATGCAGGTGAGTGATCATATTGTTGAGATGATGGCATCACAAACGGGTATGCAGCCACTACCTGTAGACGAAGGCTTAAAAGTCTTCGATCAAATGCTGTGCAGCAATGCCAAGCAAGTTATGCCGCTGTATGGCAATCGCCAAGCGATGTTGGCTTGGTTGGGTAATTTGGCGCCCTTCCATAAGGCGATTAGCCATAGCTCAATCACTGCCGAGGTAGCAAAACCAGTAGCCCCTGCTATTACAGGCCACATGGCGGTGGTAGCGCAGCCCGAAGTGGATGTGCGTGGTTATGTGCTGAAGCAAGTGGCCGCGGTGGTTGCCGCTGAAAATGGCTTTGCCCCAGACGATATTGATTGGTCGACGGGCCTTGATAGTTACGGCTTTTCATCAGTGGCTATCTCGGCGATGACCCACGCCTTAGAGCAAACCTTTGGCGAACTTTCTAAAACCTTATTCTTCGAATGCACAAGCTTAGGTGCTGTCGTCGATTACTTATGTGAAAACCACGCCCCAGCACTTGCTAGTGAGGTAACGGTTTCGGCTGGTACCGCTGCGGTAATTAAGCCTGTTGCCAATGCTATAGCACCCAGCGCGTCCTCGCGTAGAGTGCGTGGATCTCGCTTCGTTGCGACTCAAACATCAGCGTCTATCGCGATCGTGGGTGCCGCTGGGCGTTTTCCGCAAGCGGATAGTCTCGATGAGTTGTGGCAGTGCTTGTCGGTTGGGCAAGATTGCGTATCCAAGGTTCCAGCTGATCGCTGGCAAACCGGCGATGCCTTTGACCCAGCCTTCAAGGGAGGCTTTATGCGGGATGTGGATAAGTTTGATGCAAACTTCTTCAGCATGGGGCGTAAAGAAGCAACCGCGACCGATCCCCATGAACGCTTATTCCTACAATCTGTTTGGCACTCTATGGAAGATGCCGGCTTAAAGGCGAGTGACTTAGCGGGGCAACCTGTGGGGGTGTACGTTGGCGCTATGTGGGGGCAGTATCAGCTGCAGGGCTTAGATGCCTGGCGCAACGGTAGCCCAGATGTCGCGGTATCTAGTTTTGCCTCTGTGGCGAATCGTATTTCTTACTTCTTTGATTTCAAGGGGCCGAGCTTAACCTTAGACAGCATGTGTTCTTCGGGAATGGTCGCTTTAAAAATGGCTGTGGATGCGCTGGCCAGCGGCGAGATTGAATACGCCATCGTGGGTGGAGTTAACTCCTCGGTTCACCCGTATAAATACCGCCAGTTGAAAGAGTCAATGTTCTTATCTTCTGAAGGTTGCTGTCGCGCATTTGGTGCCGACGGTGATGGCTATGTACCCGGTGAAGGCATTATTAGTTTTGTGTTATGTCGCGATCAAGTGGCGCAAGCGCAAAAGCTACGCGTTAGGGCTTATACCAAGGGGGTGGCAATTGCGCACGGTGGGCGCGGGAATGGTTACTACGTGCCCAACCCGAACGAGCAAGCCAAAGTGATTCAACAGGCATTAGATAAAGCCAACGTTCCTGCGAGTAGCGTGAGCTACATCGAGGCGCACGGCACAGGCACTGCATTGGGCGACCCGATTGAAGTTAAAGGATTGCAGCAAAGTTATTTCTCCGAAGGTGCATTTCCTTGTGCGATTGGCTCTGTGAAAGCCAACATAGGCCACTTGGAATCGGCAGCAGGCTTGGCCAGTATTTGTAAAGTACTGTTGCAAATGGAGCACGATCAATTAGTGCCCTCCATTCACTCGACGCCGCAAAACCCAAAAATAGATTTTAGTCGTACAGGCTTAGCTGTGCAGCGCGAGCTTGCTTCTTGGTCCGCCATGACGAACGGGAAGCCGTTGCGCGCAGGGGTAAGTAGCTTTGGGGCTGGCGGAACCAATTCACACGTTATTTTAGAAGCGGCTCCTGTGCGTAGAGAACAACCTACGGCAGAAGATGTTACGGGTAATCACCTCTTTGTTTTGAGCGCTAAAGATCGCGCCGGTTTAGATCGCCAAGTGGCTTCTTATTGTCAGTGGTTAAAGGTCAGTGATGCCCCTGCAGCCAATATTGCAGCGGCCAGCCAGAATGATCGTGAAGCACTCGATATTCGTATGGCGGTGCTGTATTCGACGCGTGATGAATTAATTCAGCAATTAGAGCATTGGTTGCAAGCTCCGCAATATCAGCGTGTAGCTGTTAAATCTGTGCAAGTAATGTCTCTGCCCATGTCAGCAAGTGATGAGCTTTTGGCACAAGCAAAAGAGGCGTGGTTAAAAGGGACTGCCATTAATAATGACAATACCGCACGCGTGGCCTTGCCATTGTATGTGTTTGCCGCCGAGCGCCACTGGGTTGATGCTAAAGCGGCGAATATTACAGCGCATGTTGTTAATTCGGCGGATGTTGCGAGCGTGCAGGTCAACGTATCTTCTAGCCCAGCCGAAACGGCCGTTGCTGATGCTAGTGAATCAATAGAGCTTAAATTACTAACATTAGTAGGCGATATTTTAGGATACGACTCGGCAGATATGGAGCCTGAAGTCGGGTTTGATGCCTATGGTATGGACTCTGTCCAGGCGGGTGACCTAGCCAAGGCGTTAAGTAATTGGATTGGTGAAGAGCTTTCGCCAACGGCTTTTTATAACTACCCCAATATTGCAGCGTTAACAGAATATCTGCAACTCACCTATCCCTCACTTAGTGTATCTACAGAGATAATAACTCCGGTGCAAACAGCTCCGGTAGTTAAAGTACCTGAGGCGATAAATACGACAGCCGAAAGCGATGCTGTTGCTATTGTCGGTATGTCAGGGGCTTTTGCGGGAGCACCAAATCTGGACGCTTTTTGGCAGAATCTACAAGGTGGTGTTGATGCAGTTAAAGAGGTGCCAGCTTCGCGATGGAACCTCGAAGACTATTTTGACCCAAGCCCCAATACACCGGGAAAAACATATAGCCGCCGCATGGGTTTAATGACCGATGTTGATCAATTTGATCCTACATTTTTTGGTGTGTTGGCCGACGAAGCGCAAGCGATGGACCCGCAGCAGCGACAATTTTTGATGCATGCCTTTTATGCCATCGAAGATGCAGCTATTAATTTCCAGTCGTTACAGGGGAGCAAAACGGGTGTTTATTGTGGCGCGATGGCAACGGGGTACCGTGAGTTATTAACGGAAGAGCAAAAACTAAGCGCACTATCAATGATGGGAAATCACAATGCGGTATTGCCCGCGCGTGTTTCTTACTGGTTAGATTTAAAAGGACCCTCAATTACTGTCGATACGGCATGCTCTGCTTCATTGCAGGCAATTCACTTAGCTTGCCAGGCATTAAAAACGGGCGATTGTGAATTAGCGATAGCGGGGGGTGTTTTTGTAACGCCTACCCATAACGAGCAAGTCGCGTGTAGCGCGGCTGGAATGCTATCGAAAGATGGTCAGTGCAAAACCTTTTCTGATGAAGCGAACGGCATCGCTATTGGTGAGGGTGTGGGTGTTATCGTACTGAAACCTTTATCTCAGGCCATTAAAGATAAAGATCCCATTCATGCTGTCATTCGCGGAAGTGGCTCGAATCAAGACGGTAAAACAAATGGTTTAACCGCGCCTAATGCACTGGCTCAGTCGCAATTGATTGGTGACGTGATTCATAAGGCTCAGTTGGATGTGAGTGATGTGCAATATATTGAAACCCACGGTACAGGAACGCGCTTAGGTGATCCTGTAGAAATAGAGGGTCTTAAAAATGTCTTTAATCATAAAACTGATAATTTAATTATTGGCGCTTTAAAACCGAACATTGGTCATACCTACGCCGCTGCTGGTGTGGCAAGTTTAATGAAAGCAACGCTCGCCATTAAAAACGCTAATATTCCACCCAGCATACATGCTGAACCTAATAACCCCTTAATGGCATTAGATTCCCTGCCATTTACCGTGAACACGCGTTCGACGGTGTGGCCTACCTGCAACAAAAAAATAGCGGGTGTCAGTGCGTTTAGTTTTTCAGGTACTAATGTTCATGTGTTGGTAGAAGAGGCACCGGCTTACCGGGTGAATAATTATCCGAAAGATAGTGGCACTTATATGTTACCGGTATCGGCACGTAATAGTGATTGCTTGAAACAGCAAGCTAAGCAACTTGCGGATTACCTTGGCTCAAATACCGACGCCTCTTTATATGAGCTTTCCTTTACTTTACAAACCGGTAGAGCGCCTATGGATTTTAGGCGTTGCTTGATCGTGAAAAATATTGATGATGCGATTTCACAATTAATACATATCGCGAATTCAAAAGATTCGATTCCTCGTGTATTACGTCGTAAAGACCGACCCTCAAAAGCTTTGGGGGAAGACGCCAAGCAAGAAAAAGATTTAAGTGTATTCGTCAATTTATGGCAACAAGGTATGGCGTGGGATTGGAAGCATGAATTTAGTGAAGCGCCATACCGCTTGCACTTGCCTACTAGCACATTGAGTTGTGCATCTTATTGGCCACCAGTAAAGACCGAGAGATTAGATGTCTCGGAAAAAGGTTTGCCAACGAATCCGGCTGTCACACTTATCGAAGTGAGCCATCATCAATTCAAAAAAATTGCATAACTGAATTTAAAAGGAAATCACTGTGGAAAATTTTGTAGCTGAAGTGTGGGGCAAAGTCGCTGACTTAACGGGGCAAGCCCTGGAAGAGCTTCATGAAGATATGCAACTTGATGTGGATTTGGGTATAGATTCACTTAAAACTATGTCGCTTTGGAACACTGTATTAAGTGTGTTGAGTGATAAGGGTGTTGCCCAAGCGCGTACGCGCCAAGGCGAAATGCTAACCGTTAAGACGTTAGGTGAATTAACCGATTTTATGGTGAGCTTAAACCCCGGCCATCAGATCGAAGTGAGTACACCTACTGTCAGCCGCACTTTGCTGCCAATGGCACATTCACAGCGTTTGTTTGTTTTATCGAATCAGTTGATTAAATCAGCTGCCATGTGCAGCATGATAAGAATTAAAGGCCGTATCGATCAGGGTGTGCTGCAAGCGGCATGGCAGGATGTGATTGATAGTAATATTAGCTTGAGGACGTTTTTTGAAACGCCTGAAAATTGTGAAACGATTCAAGATGTCGAGCATGTACTACTCAGTGAATGTGTCGCGCCTAAGTTAGCTATTCGACCTATTCGTGAAGATGATATTGATGATATTTTTATTGAAAAACTAAATCGTCAATGGAATCTCAATGAGTGGCCGCTACATCAATTTTCGGTTTATGAAATTGCGAACGACGATGCCATAATTGTATTCTCTAACGAACACATTATTTCTGATGGTTTAGGCAACCAAGCGGTATTACGCAACTTCCTTGCTTGCTATGAAAGTCGCTTGTTAGGGCAAGGAAGCATGGCGGCACAGGATATAAGTGTCGAAGAATACACTGCTCAAGTGCAGTCAATTAATGATTACCGAGATGATTATGAAATCGATGCCTATAAGGAACACGTCGCTACGAGGGGTGATGATCGGTTTAATTGGCGGCCAGTCGCGATCAAAACACCGCAGGAAAAATACTTCAAAAATACGGTATTACGTTTAACCAAAACGCAAACGCAGGCTGTTCAAAGCCTGGCCAAGAGTAAACGCGTACCGCTGTATTCGTTATTACTCACGTATTGGCTAAAAGCGATTTCTCAGAATGACTCTAGCCAAAACTTGATAGTACAAATGCCAACCAGTGGCACGGTATACCCCGATTGTAGTTTGCACGAGGTTGTGGGCTGTTGGGCGCAGAATATGGCACTCACCTTTTCGCGGAAGGATATTGAAGGCTCAATAGATTCTGCCTTAGCTTGCGTGAACGGTAAGGTGCAAGAGGCAATATCGTGTGGATTTGATCGTGCACAGACGGCATTAATGGCCGATGCTTTTGCGCAAGGTTTTCCAATGCCTGGCGGCGTTATCCCTGATTTTATATTGGATCATGCACATCAAAGTATGCGTTCAAATATGTATTTTCCTTACACAGGTGATACCGGTTTTAATGATAATTATAAAAAATTCACTGTGTGCGATTACCGCGCGGGTACGTGTAATGTCGCGGGTTCATTTGATTTATTACAGGAAATTCACTTTGGTGAGCTAACCCTTTTCGCTAATTATGACGCCAATACTTTCCCCGATAGTACCATCGAGAAAATAGTCTCGGATTACATGATTGCCGTGGCGGGCGAGAGCATTGAAACGAAGGCGCTTCCGTTAGTTAGTAATGTGATGAGTGTTGAGGCGCTGATTCAGCAGGCAAATGAAATTATTAGTGAAGCGGTAAGCCCTGCTGATGCGGCCTTAGATTTAGAGTATGACATAGGTATTGATTCGTTAGAGCGAATTCGCTTGTCGACACATTTAGCCAAATCGTTAGGTAATAATAAGCTTAATAGAAAACTTATTTTATGCCGTAGTTTGAATGAAATGCTCGTGGTAATTAACGAAGCTAGTAATGGCCGTGAAATACAAGGCGTCCCTTATTCGCCTATAGTTGAAAAGGAGAACCTCTCTAACGTATTCGCTAAAACAGAAAATAGTGAAGTTTTCAATATCCCCCTGCGATCAATTGAAAAGCAAGCTTTGTTAACGCCTACCTTAGAAGCGGTTAGTAATGCGACGGACAGTATTGATTATCAAACGCTTAATGCAAGAGCGAATCAATTGGCTAGGGTCTTAATGGCAAAGGGCGTTAATCGTGGTGATTGCGTAGCTATGCTATGTCATCGTGGCCCCGATATGTTAGTGGCTATTCTGGGAGTATTAAAAGTCGGCGCAGCCTACGTACCACTTGAGCCGAGCTTTCCTGCTAAGCGGTTGGAATACATTATTAACCATGCACAAGTAACGGCATTGGTGGGGCAGGGTGAATTATTAACGAATGAGTTAAATTCGGTGACATTACCATCGAGTCTCAAATGGATGGTGAACCTTTCTGATGATTCGTTGATTGAGCACGCATCAAAAGTGGCTTGTGCGAAACGTAAAGATATCAATAACGAAAGTTCTGAGCCTGTCATCATCGATATTCAACCGCGTGATTTGATGGTGGTGTTATATACCTCGGGTTCAACGGGTAACCCTAAAGGCGTAGCGCTCAATCATGAAGGTTATGCAAACCGTTTAGCCTGGCATCAGAAAGAATTTAAACTTAAGCCGGGTGAGCGGGTGGCTCAAAAAACGTCTTGTTGTTTTGACGTGTCGGTATGGGAGCTTTTATGGCCTCTCATGGAGGGCGGTACGGTATGCGCTGTTGAAAAAAATATTGTGGCTAATCCATGGGATTTATTGGATTGGATCAATGTTGAACGTATTAGTGTGATGCACTTTGTGCCTTCTATGTTTTCTGAGTTTGTCCATGCGATCGGTGATGAGAAACAGAGCTTTTCAGCATTGCGCAGTTTGATCTTTAGTGGAGAGGCCTTACCTGTAGCGGTGGTGAAGCAGTGGATTGATCTTCAAGGTTTGGATATTCAATTGGCCAATTTATATGGACCAACAGAGGCGTCCATTGATGTTACCTCCCATACCATTACACAGCGACCTAAAGAAAATCAGCTAAGAATCCCTATTGGTGCTGCTATCGACAATACCGAAATGCTTATTCTTAACGAAAGTGGCGAAAGAATCACCGAGGAGGGGATTGTTGGTGAACTTTATATTGCAGGCATTCAGTTGGCACAAGGTTACCTGCATGACGTAGAAAAAACTAAAGCGATATTTATAGATAACCCATTCGTTGATGTACGCAGCGATAAAATTTACCGTACGGGCGATATCGGCGCCTGGTTACCGAATAAAGAAATCGATTATCGCGGCCGAATTGATAGCCAAGTGAAATTGCGTGGTTTTAGAATAGAGCTCGGTGAAGTTGAAGCTGTGCTTACTGATCACTGTGGTGCCGATGAGGCAGCGACTGTCATTGTGGAAGTGAAAGGCCAGAAGAAGCTATTAGCATGCTATACGCCTAAATCTCTGAAGAAAGAAACCGTTAAAGCTCTAGCGGCACAAAAACTTACCGATTATATGGTGCCGCAGATATTTGTAGCGCAGCATTCGTTACCGAAAAATCAAAATGGAAAACTGGATCGAAATCAAATTTTAGAGTTATTTAATAGTGGCGTATTTACGATTAGTCAGAATAATTCTGTAGATAATATTAGAAAGCTAGAGGTTCCGGTCGAGGCTGAGGCTGCTTCCATCACGGTTCCGTCTAGCCAAGGCTTAAGTCCTTCACAGCTTGGGCTTGTGCAGTCTGTAGAAGCTCCTTTTAATCGATGTGCAATAACACGTATGCGCTACAAGGGTGTATTTGATGTTGATTGTTTTAAAAGCGCAGTGTTACTACAGATAGAAAGGCACGATGCTTTACGGAGTATTTTTGTGAACACGGGACATCAATGGCGAAGAGAGGGCGTTAATCATTGGCAAGACTTCATACCGACTTACTTAGATGGTCGAGCGTTAAGTGAGTCAGAGTTTGGTCAGTGCATGAATAATTTTTTATCTGCGAGTGCAAAGTCTTTACGTATAAACACTTGGCCATTGATGAAAATAGTTGTGGCTAAAGTTTCGGATGAGATTACCGAGGTTGCTATTGTCTGCCATCAAATAATCGGCGATATGGTGACGGGTAACTTAATGTGTCAGCAATTATGGGGCACTTATGATCAGTTGGTTGTTGGTGATACGCCTGAGCGGGGTTTAATTCCTAGCGGTAACGATCTTGCTGAAAAGCTTCAAGAGGAAGAAGAAAAAGTCGGTCGTGAAAACCTAATTAATTATTGGACAAAAGAGCTTGGATCTAATCATGGTGCATTTACGCTAGCTCACGATAAAGATGATGGCGAAAACACCTACGGAAGCCATAGAACAAACGAGAAGTATCTTGATAAGTTGGAGTCGAAAAACATCTTATTTAGTGTGGTTCGCCGTTTAAATGTATCCAGCTATGGATTAATGGCCTCAGCTTTATATAAAATTATTGGTCAAAAAACACAAGAAGAGTCGGTAGTTCTAAGTCATCGCTTTAATGGCCGTAACGTCATTGATAGCGCAATTTATTTTGACAGCGTTGACGGGTTTGCCATCCATTTCCCCGTACGGCTTGATGTGAAAGCACAAGATGATGTTTCACATTTGGCGAATGCCTTCGATGAAAAATTAAAAGCGATACCATGGCGCGGTGCGAGTTATGACTGGGTTGGCTTAGACTTACCTGCTCGTTGTTATCCTGAGCAGCGCGCTACCGCTATACGCATTAATTTTCTTGGCGAAGTTGACAGTCTTGTCAGTGATCGAATTTCGGTAGTTGATGACCAGAGTAATCAGCGTCTAGTTGAAGCGAATAAAATTAGACCGATCGATATTGAGTTTTGGTTCAAAATTAAAAATGGTTGTATTGGTGTGGAGGTGGGTTATTCCTGCAATCAGTACAGTGATTTATTTATCAGTCGACTTATTGATGATTACTTTACAGCGCTGGTTGATCTGATACTTCAAGAAAATACAAATTCAAATATTGCGGCATAAGGGGAAAATTAATGGAGATTCAAAAAACACAATCGCGACTGGATTCTAATCGTCGTAAGTTCTTAGCGGGAATAGCTTTTTCTGGAGTATCTTTGTCCGCTGGTCTATACGGTATCAGTGTAAAACAAACGCCCAATTATAATCATCCAGCATATACACTGTGGAAAGGAAACACTGAAAATCTTAACGATATAGATTATATGGTTTTATGTGGAGGGTTGGCGCCTAGCCCGCATAATACGCAGCCATGGAAATTTAACATAGAGAAAAATATCATCCATGTAATCGGAGATAAGGATAGAAGTATAGGGCGGGGCGATAGTGATTTTAGGCAAATGCATATTGCTCTGGGGTGTGCGATGTTCAATATTAAATTAGCGGCAAAAAATCTAGGATATAAGCCTGTAATAACTTACAAGTCTATGAGCGATTTTAATATTAATGGACATGTTGCTAGTATTGAAATTCAATCGTCACATAAAATATCTAACGATGAAACTATGTCTTCGATATTTAAGCGCTCAACAAATCGAGGAAATTATGATCTGTTGACTCCAATTCCTTCTGCTTTTATGCAGGAAACAAAAAGTGAATGGTTGTCGACAGATATACATTTGCATAAAAGAGACGTCTTGCAGGGGCTTCATGTTGAGCGCTCGGTGCGAGTTGGGGCAAGAAAGTGGATGCTTGACGAAGGTAAATATGCAGACTCCACAAAATGGTGGCGTTATACCCGTGATGAGTTACTCGCTAAGGGCGATGGCGTAAGTATTCATACCTCAGAAACTCCGTTTTTTATTAAAGAAGGCATGGAGCATTTTGTTGACGAGGATATGTGGTTAGGAGATTTTGGTAAAAATGGCGAAATAAATTTTGTTGACGGTATCGCAGCTGCAACTCCGATGTGGGGTGTAATTGAAACAAAAGATGATTCATTGCGGAGCAGGCTCGAGGCTGGAATGATGTTAGAAAAAACCTACGTGAATGCTGCTAATAGCGGGATACATATTCACCCAATAAATTATGCAATCGAGAATACAGTATCTCACGATAGGTTGGCGCAAGGCTTAGGGCTTGGAGTTGATAAACAAGTGCAGATGGTGTTTAGAGTTGGTAAGGGAGTCGAGCTGGAAAGAACCGTAAGAAAACAATTGTCAGAAATTAAAGCGTAATAATTTACTTAACGAGGATATTGGGATGTTAGCATATATTTTTCCAGGGCAAGGTGCACAAGTTGTGGGTATGGGTAAGGAGTTACTCAATGATTTTGTCACATTAGAGCGTAAAGCGTCAGAGATATTGGGGTACTCAATTAAGTCTTTATGTTTGGATGACCCCCAAAAATCACTTAATAATACGGCATTCACTCAGCCCGCATTATTTACTGTGAATGCTTTGACTTACATTAAGCATTTTGAGAATACAGGAGTAGACCCGGATTACTTGGCTGGGCATAGTTTGGGCGAATACAACGCACTTTTTGCCGCTGAAGTGTTTGATTTTCCTACGGCTATACGTTTGGTTCAAAAGCGTGGCGACCTTATGGCTAAGGCGCGTGACGGTGGAATGGCTGCTGTGATTGGGCAGGACCTAGAGGGTGTTATAAGGCTAATAAATAATGAGAATCTGAATATTGATATTGCCAATTACAATTCAGATGTTCAGTTAGTTTTATCAGGACCTAAAGATGAGCTTAAACGAATACAATCGGTAATTGAAAATAAAGGGTATCGCTTTATTCCGTTAGCGGTAAGTGCGGCCTTCCATTCAAGGTATATGGAATCAGCAGCAGCGGAGTTTGCTGAATTTCTTAAGACAGTTGAAATCAAACCGCCAACTACGGTAGTTATTGCTAATGTAACAGCAAAAGCCTATCCGTCAGAGCCAGACCAAATTCGAGCTCTATTAGCGGCTCAAATTACATCGTCAGTACGCTGGAGCGATGCCGTGAAATTTATGCGAAAAAATAATGTTGTTGATTTTGTAGAAATGGGGCCGGGTCGGGTTTTGACAGGACTGTTGAAAAATATAGCCTAGTTATTTATTGCACCAATGAACCACACGTTAGTGCTAATCACTAGCGTGCGTGGTAGCACATAATGGCGCCTATTTCGTTAGGTGCTTGTTGTGGGCGTTGTCCATGTCAGATCTTACAGTTTCTTACCTTTGCCTCTAGTACTACTATCTCTACATCAAGTAGTGGGCACATCAATATCCAAAATTTAAGTGAGTTTGAAAATGAGGTATGTAATCAAGTCGAATAGAGCTCGGTGGATTATTCGCTGTATGCAGTTTTGTGTAGTGACTGTTTTAAGTGTGAGTGCACATCATGGCTTAGCATTTGATGATAGCTTGTTTTCAAATGATTCGGTTAAAGAGGATGCTGTAGAGGGGGAGCGATACTGGGGTTGGCATGGCTCGTTAAATATGGCGTTTGGTTTCGCAACTCAATCTCATAACATTGATGGTTTTAATCGAACTGATACTGGCTTTGTTGAGGAGCTTTATCTTTTAAAGCTTGAGCGTGAGTGGGAACTCAGTGACGTGTTTATGCTGAAGATAGGGGGGATGATTGATGCGCGTCGTTATCATCAGCCTCGTGTAGCGACCGTACCTGAAGATCAGTATGAAGATAGCGAGTATTGGCTTCGACCACAAGAAACGTATCTACAGTGGAATATTAGCGAAGATCTCTGGGCCCGGCACGGGTATTACACGGTGTCTTTCGGTATGTCTGATGCGTTCGATGTGATGGATAAGTTAACCCCGCGTGATAATTCTCGCTGGGGCCAAGAGCTTAGCTCGAGCTCCAGAGAGCCCTTACATCTGAGTCAAATAACGTGGGACATGGGGGCGGCCAAGCTAGGGTTAACCGCATCTCACCGGTTTCAAGGGAATCGAATAGCGCTGGCAGGTAGTGATTATGACTCTTTTGTTGAGTTTCGTGCCGACGGTGCGAGGGTCAATGACCCTGCTGAACCTAGAGGCTTCAAAACTGAGTGGATTCTTGATGCCAGAGGGACATTCCCTTCCGGTGATTGGGCCATATTGGGCGGTGAGATATATAACAAGAATGCAAGTTTGGTATTCGATGGCTTCGATGAGAATACAATTCAACCTATTTTTTCACCACAATATACGCGCACTGCGCTTGCCGGCATTGGTGTGGACTATGTAACAGGTGCGTTTGTTTGGAAGGGGGAGGCGGTTTGGTTAAATGAATTTGACGAGATGAAATTTCCCGGGCAAGAGTCAGCTGCAGGCAAAGTTTCGCAATTACAGTATTTGATTGGCGCTGATTTCGCTGCACCGAGTAATTCTGTGATTAGTTTAGAGGCGAAGTTTTCAAAGCTGCAGGGGCAGCATGCATTGGATGACTCTACTTACGATGAAATATCGTTACAAATCACTAGAAACTGGATGAATAATCAACTCTATAGCCAGTTTAGGTTTTCAACCATGCCGGACAATGCAGGCCAGTTTTGTCAATTGTTGGTGGCTTATGATGTGAATGATCGATGGAAAATCGAAGGTAAATATACCGATTATATTAAAACAGAAAAAAATAATTATTTTTCCCGTTTTGAAAGTAGTGATCGATTTATGTTTGGTGTGAATTTTAGTTTCTAACTTTTTTAAAAATAATTCGGTGTAATAGCATGCAGTCGTTGGTGAATAATATTACGTGGGAATCTTTGGGTCGACGATCACAGCGTCCACATAAGATATTTTGCTTCCCATTTTCCGGCGGAAGCCCTTTATATTTTCGTGACTGGGGGGGATTACTTCCCGATAATGTAGAGATGGTTGTTTTATCATCCCCCGGTAAAGGTAGCCGAATTGCAGAAGATCCTATAGCAATAATGGAACAGGTTGTTGATCAAATATTGAAGCATAAAGAAATATTTCTAACAGAAGAGTATACGTTTTTCGGTCATAGTATGGGGGCTTGGGTGGCGACAGCTGTCTGTGCAAAGTTGTTTTCGTTAAATCTTCCCTTGCCTAAGCATTTAATTATATCCGGAAGTATTCCTTTATGTTTCCGACGATTTCCGCCCTTTGTACACCAGATGAATGATGATGAGTTGATCGAAGAGTTAAGAGTGTTGGGTGGTACGCCAGAAGTTATGCTTAACGATATTCAGTTCATGAAGAGCTTTTTTCCAGGTATAAGAGCTGATTTTAAGTTGTTTGAACAATATAGTTACACCGAAGTAACCCCATTACCTATTGATATATCTATTTGGTCAGGTATTGATGACCCAAGGGTTCCGGCTGGAGTGGGACATTATTGGAAGCTATTTTTTATAGGGAGCGCTAAAGAGCGTTTTTTTCAGGGTGGGCATATGTTTATTGGTGCCGATTCGAGTCGCTCTGAATGTGTAGCTGAGATGATAAGTGTTATTAATGAATACGTTCCGGCTATGGCATAAAAATTTAACTAATATTTACGTAATTAAAATGAGGGATTTAGTATGAGGAAAATAATAAGAAAGAGTGCGGAGTTATCCGTACGTTGGCGATGGCTGGTTATTGTTCTATTTCCGATAGCTATATTGATGTTTTCGTCGAAAGCGGCGAATATATATTTCGCAAACTCTCCTGAAATGTGGTTTCTTCCCGGTGAAAAAGTGGTTGAAGAATACCAGATTATGAAAGATAAATTTGGCGATTCTCAACCTTTATTAGTTGGCGTTGAAGTTAAGGATGGGACGGTTTTGGACGCGTCAGCTATGGATTCGCTTACGCGCATACATAGCTATTTGGAGGAACATGATCAAGTTACTTCCATTATTTCGTTAGTCAATTATGAGTATACACGCACTGTTGATGGCATTATGGAGGTGCAGCCATTAATTGAGGATCCTGAATCTGTTGCTGTTCTATTTCAGGATGTTTCTGAATCAAATCGTATAAGGTCGATTCTAAAAGATGAGCGAATTGCACTTGATGACCTTGTTACACGTGACTTCAAAAATACCATTATAGTTGCAAAAACAAAAGTGGCTGAAGATGGACGGACGGCGGATCATGTTGCGTTAGTTAATGAGTTTGAAGAGTTTCTATCGGCAGAAAATTTCACAATAGAAGGCGTTACGGTACATATCTTTGGGCGCCCTTTTATATCGCATGCTTTTGCGAGTGGTGCAGGTAAGGATCAGGGGATTTCATACCCACTAATATTTATTACAACTTGTATTTTGCTAGCTTTATTGTTTCGTCGTGTTCGCGCAGTTATATTTCCTTGGATTACAATTATTGGTGGACTTTTAATCGTATTTTCTATTCAAGGGGCACTTCGCTGGCCAACCACCGCTGCAACGGCGTCTATTCCGTACTTAATTATAACTGTATCTGTGGGGCTTACAGTACATATTATGATTGAATATTTTCGCTATGTAGGAAAAGGATTGAATTCAAAAATAGCTGCAGTGGAAGCGATAGATAGCCTATCTACAGCATTGATGTTCACCACCTTTACAACGTTAATTGGTTTTACAGGGTTAGCTATGACTAAAATGCTACCACTGCGTGAATATGCTGTCTTAGGTATTTTAGGAATCAGTGCTTCATTTTTTCTAAGTATTACCTTGTTTCCCGCATTGCTAAGTTTCATGAAGGTTGCACCCAGTTGGGCTCGTAAGATAAATCCACGCTCAAGTTTTTTGGCGTTATTTAGTCGTTTTGGTCGACGTTTTAGTGGACCATTAGTGATATTTGGAGCTTTACTCTTTGTTGGGAGTGTGACGGCAACATTCAACATGAAAATGGATATTAATTTTGTCAATATGTTCAAGGAGGAGTCTCGTTTCCGTACGGAGTTTTCTTATTTTGATACCATTTTTAATGGGGGGCAGTCGATTGATTTGGTTGTAGATTCGGGCCAGGATGGAGGAATTTTTAACCCTGATTTTCTTCGTAAGGTAAGTGATCTTGAGTCGTTTCTTGGAAGTATTGATGGTTTAGGTGAGCCGACATCTTTATTGGCCTACATGAAAGAAATTAATATGCGCCTAAATAGTGATAATGCATCTTATTGGGCTATTGGTTCTTCTGAGGAGATGATTGCACAGCAGATATTTTTGTATGAAAACTCTTCTTCAGATTCTAATTTAAGTGAAATGTATAGTATCGATCAGCGTTACTTAAAAGTAACGAGTCGTGCAACGAATATGTCTGCAAATGAGACCCGAATTATACTTGATGAGATTGATCGTGAAATAAATAGTAATTATCAGGATCTTAATATACTGGTGACTGGTGATTTGGCTTTGTTTAACACATTGGAAACCTACATATCGTTGGGAATGGTTTCGGCTTTTGGTTTTTCATTGTTGTGTATTCTAATTTGTTTTTTGATTATATTTAGGAGTATTCGATCTGCAGCAATTACCATAATACCTAGTGTATTTCCTGTATTTGTTGGTGGTGCAGTCATGTCTATTTTTGGTATCTCCCCTGATTTAAATACACTCATTGTCGCTTCTATAACTCTAGGCATTGCTGTAGATGATTCCATTCATTATAAAACGCGTTACGACAATGGAATACAAAAAGGCTTGAGTGTAGATGATGCGATTGACGAGGCGTGTCAGGGGGCTGGTTACGGGATGTTCATGTCTACGTTGATCCTATTGATTGGTTTTAGTGTATTCCTCGTGGGGGAAATGCAAAGTAGTATTTATTTTGGGGCGCTAGCAATGCTGATTTTAGTAACAGCTTTGATTACCGATCTTATTTTCATGCCTGCATTATTAAAACGATGGGGGAATCGGAAGCCGGTTATGGTTACCGCTACGGAAAATGATGCTTTAAGCATTAGTCCACAGAAAGCCTAGGAGGCTGATATGAAGTTGATTAAATATTCTGCATTCTTATTGGCGTTAAGTGCAAATACAGTTATGGCTAATTCAACTGTACTTAGTGTTGATGAAATTGTTAGTGGAATTGATGGGTTGCCGGAGCCAGATACATCGAGTATGGCGCTTAAGATGGAGCTTGTTGATAATCGTGGTAATACGCGTGTGAGGGAAATGCGTTCCTACTCAAAGGTATTGACCGGTAAAGATGTGATGGCGATGTATTTTGATTCACCATCGAATGTCCGAGGAACGGCTTATTTATCGCATGATTTTGAAGATGATGCGGTAGATGATGATAGTTGGCTATATTTACCGGCGATGCGCCGCACTAAGCGGGTATCGGGGCGAAGTGAAGCCGATGCGTTTATGGGGAGTGATTTCTCTTATGCTGACATTAACGGGATTGATATTGATCAATGGGATTTTTCCCTGTCAGAAGAGTCGGTACTGGTTGATGGCGTGGATTGTTGGCTCTTAGATGCGGTGCCTTCACAAGCAAAATATAAAGAGACTGTTAAAGAAACAGGCTATACAAAAAGGCGTGTATGGGTTCGTAAAGATAATTTTTTCGTAATCAGAGCGGAGCTGACTCAAGCAAAGAGTAAGAAAGTTAAATATCTAAAAATTGAGGATTTAAAAGAGATAGATGGTTTTTGGATTGCGGACACCATTAGGATGATAACGACGAAAGGTGGAGATGTTTTGCATGAATCTAAGATGCACTTTACAGATATAAAATTGAATGTTGCCTTAGATGATGATCTTTTTTCGGAATTTCAGTTAGGGAAGTAGCCGGTTAGCTACGATCAAGCCCCCATGAAGCTTAGGCTTATGGGGGCTTTTTTATGTGTGCCATCTTTCAAACTTGAAGATTATCGTTCTTCACAGCCAAAGTTTTTGAGTGCTAGCTCGTAAAGCATGAAAGATAGGGTGTGAAAAGTGTGAAGCCTATTGCACTTTATGCCAAATGTGTTCATTTGTGATCATATTTGGCTATATAGTACCCTCTTCGCGTGGTTCTGAGAATCATTCTCAAAAATTATTGGGGGGGTTATGAATATTCAACGTATTTTACCGGTGGCAGTTGCCGCGGCTTTATTGGGTGCTTGCACTGGCGGTACAGCACCAACTTCATCAAGTACATCTTCTGACAATATGGTGGAGAGCAGCGCTAGCTCTTTGGCGGCTAATAGTAGTGAGGCGGCGGTGTCGAGTGTCTCGTCCGTTGCCTCGGCGAGTAGCCAAATGGGTAGCATTAGTCAGTTTGTTGATCTGCCTTCGGAGTTTCGTATTAGTGACGATGGCGAACGTTTAGAGCAGGGCGGGTTTTACACTTCTAAGTATTATGATGAGAGTGTGATGGAGACTGTGTACCTTGATTTTGATCAGGCTGATTTTACGACGCAACTTGCGCAAAACTATACGAGTAAAGTAGAAATCCCTGCCACTTTACGCTATCAAGACAAAACACTGGAGCAAGTTGGCGTTCGGTATCGTGGGAACACCAGTTATACAAGAGCGGGTGACAAAAAATCATTCTCTATTGATTTAGAGTGGGCGATTGATGGCCAGGATATTAATGGTTACAACGAGTTAAAGTTAAACAATGGTTTTGAGGATGCATCGGCGATGCGCGAAGTGCTTTATGCCAACTTAGCGCGTAAGAATATCCCGAGTGCACGCGGAAATTTTGTGAACCTTGTTGTGAATGGTGAAAACTACGGCGTTTATAGCAATGTGTAGGCACCGGCCAAAATGGGCACCCGTGCCGGAAGCAAGTGCCACCCTGTGCC
>NZ_CEXWTU010000048.1:0-16142 GCF_982758155.1 Marinagarivorans sp.
GGTGGGCATTATTTTTAACCCACCTGAATAGTTACTAAATAATTAGCCTTGCATGAACTCGAGAAACCCGCCGCTAGCAATAGCCGCGGGTTTTTTATTGCCATCACAACTCCCCCTCTAACAACAAGCACACAAAATGTTCGCAAACATTATCAGGTAGGCTCCCGATATATTAGAGCTTCAGAGGATAACGCATGAACAAAAGACTAACCCTTGCTAACTATCGAAGCCGCGTACTTAGCGTGGTGGATTATTTATGGCGCAACATTGAGCGCGATGTCGACTTGAACACTCTCGCCGACATTGCTCATTTTTCGCCCTATCACTTTCATCGTATTTATCGCGAAATTATGCACGAAACCGTTAGCGCGACAGTACGCCGATTGCGGCTACATTATGCTGCTTGCCAGTTACTGCGCACCGATGACAATATAGAAACCATTGCTAACCAGCTGGGCTATGGCAGCGGCGAAGCCTTTAGCCGCGCTTTTAAACGCGCCTACGAAATAACGCCTTCGGCCTACCGGCAAGAACGCAGCACACCATTAACACCCAACATTAATTTACCCAATCAAAGGTTTTTCGCCATGGATCACACAATCGATATTATTCAATCCGACGCCATCAAAGTAGGCGCCCTACCCCATCAAGGGGATTACCTAGACATAGGCGCTGTTTTCGAAAAGGTGTGTATTGCCGCAGGAAGCTTGCAATTACTGAGCGACTCAACCCGCTCCTTCGGTATTTATTACGACGACCCCGCCAGCAAAGATGTTAGCGAATTAAAGTCGCACGCCTGCGTTACCTTAACGCAAGAACAGGCATCCAAAGCGAATTTAGAAGCACTAACCATTGAAGGCGGCAAACACGCTGTACTCACATTCAAAGGGGCTTATTCAGAACTAGAGCACGTTTACGCTTGGTTTTACGGTGAATGGGTGCCTAAATCAGGTTACCAACTTGCAAACAAGCCACCTTTTGAAGAGTATTTAAATGACCCTAAAACAGTACCGCCTACAGAACTTATAACAAAAATTTATTTGCCACTGGAATAGTTTTACCTTAGGGATGCTAAGAAATCGAGAGTAATGAACCCCTTAGCATTCACATGCAGAGGGATTCATCTTTTACCGATATTCACCCCCAAATAAACTCTAACGCCTATCTGAAGGCAAGCACCCAATTACCTCGAGTCGAAATATCTACAGTTTAGATTTAAGGGTCACCCTAAGGGGCGCGCATTAAATAACTTCCCGTTTTTGAATTCCTGGGTGCACGCTTGCCTTCGTTAAAAACATTTGCAATAGCCAGCTATTACGCCATATTTTCGCCTCGACAAGCGTGCACCCATAAAACCAAATTCCAGCAACTTATTTAATGCACGCCCCTAAGTCGGTAGCGGGGTAAACTCTTGGTCATCACCCGCAATGGTTGGAAATCGTTGCGCTTGCCAGTCGCTTTTGGCTTGCTCAATACGCGCGTGATCAAAAGACACAAAGTTCCACTCAATAAAAGGCACTTCTGGCCACGCTTCGCCGCCGAGTAAAACCATCCGGGCGTTTGTGCTCGCGGTTAAATGAGCATTAGGCTTTAATAAAACAGCACTACCTGGGTCATAGGCCTCGCCCGCAATCACCACATTTCCAGCCACAATATAAGCTAGGCACTCTTGCTCGGGGTTTGGGCGTGAAATTGATTTACCCGCTTTAAGCAACACATCCAGATAAAACATGGGCGAATAAGTTTTAATCGGCGACGTCATACCAAAAGCTTCGCCCGCAATTAAACGAATTAATACACCACCTTTCATGTGATGCGGTAACTTCTCACGTTGAAGGTGCGTAAAACTCGGTTCAACCTCGGCCATCGATTTCGGTAGTGCCAACCAACACTGCAAACCACTCAGCTTATGCTCTGCCGCCTTAACCTCAATCGTTTCGCGCTCAGAATGCACAATGCCTCGACCGGCCGTCATCCAATTAACGTCGCCTGGTAATATTTCTACATGATTACCCAAACTATCACGATGCAGCAGGCTACCCTCGAACATATAAGTGAGTGTCGATAAGCCAACATGTGGGTGCGGGCGAACATCAACGCCGTCGCCTACCGCAAAATGTGCCGGCCCCATATGATCCATAAAAATAAAAGGGCCCACCATGCGCTTAGCCGCGTTTGGTAAAATACGCGTTACGCTAAAGCCGTCGAGATCTTTTTTGTGACCTTTTAATAGTATCGTCATTGCTCTTATTCGCTTTATTAACTTGCTATCTTTAACTTGCTACTTTAACTAAAGTTCCATTGCGATAATCCGCTAAGGCCTGCTCGACCTCTTCCTTCGTATTCATCACAAAAGGGCCATATTGCACAATAGGCTCACCGAGCGGCTCGGCAGCTAATATTAAAATACGAGCCTCAGCTTCTGAGGTATTTGTAACAACAAGACTATCGCCGTCGACCAAACGCGCCAGCTGCTGTGGGGCTAACGCTGTTTGCTGCGCACCAACAACCACACTCCCTTCATAAACATACACCAGGGCCGTCTGGGTCAACGAAACCGGTAAAGCCACACGCTGACCAGCCATTAAATGGACATCAAGGTAAATGGGTTGTGTCACGACCTGTGTAAATCGCCCTGTCACCGTCTCGTTATTAACACGAGCTTTCCCCGCAATCGCTTTAATGCTGGCGCCTTGAATATTAAAGATGGGGATCTCAGCAGCAGGGACGTCACTGTATTGTGCCGGCAGCATTTTGTTAGCCGCCGGTAAATTCACCCACAACTGAAAACCGCGCATCCGTCCTTGCGTTTGCTTGGGCATTTCGGAATGAATCACTCCGCCCGCAGCACTCATCCACTGCACATCGCCATCATTCAACAAACCCACGTTGCCCATATGATCTTTATGCTCCATTTTACCCTGCAGCATATAAGTGACCGTTTCAAAACCCCGGTGCGGATGTGGCGGAAAGCCGCCAATATAATCCGATGGCTCATCCGAGCCGAATTCATCCAGCATTAAAAAGGGGTCGAAACGCTCTGGCGATTGCCCACCAAAAACACGTAATAGCTTTACACCATCACCGTCTGAGGCTGGCTTCGCACTAATAACTTCTATGACTTTTCGCTCATTCATTACAGCCTCCTAAGACGTCAATTGATCAATCGTCACTTTAGCTGCGGCCAAAGCGACATCTTTGTGCTCTCCCATATTAATACCCTCGGCATATACCCAATGAATATCGGTGATGCCGATAAAGTTGAGAAACGTCGTCACAAATGCGGTTTGGGAATCACTGGGTTTACCTTGATGAAGGCCGCCGCGTGTGGACGTAACGTAAGCCGTTTTGCCCTTGAGCAACCCCTCGGGGCCGTTAGCCGTATACTGAAAAGTAACGCCGGCTCTGGCGATATAGTCCATCCACGCCTTCACGGTAGAAGGCACATTGAAGTTATACATTGGCGCCGCTAGCACCAAAGTATCGGCCGCTTTTAACTCCGCAATAACAGCATCCGCTACGGCCACCGCAGCAGCTTGTTCCGGCGATCGCTCTTCAGGGCTAGCACCAATTGCCATTAACGTATCAACATTTAAGTGGGGCAAAGGCTCTGCCGCTAAATCACGTTTTACAACAACACTATGCTCATCGGCTGATAACCGCTCAACAAGATAGTGATTCAACTGGCTAGATTGCCCTTGCTCACCGAATAAACTGGCGTTTATTTGCAATATACGCTTTGTCATAACTTCACCTTTGACTCATGTTTGGTTGATGTGATTAGTTTACGCTTGAAAAACTGATCAAATGAGCGGAATATTTGCACTTAAACATCAAAAAAACTGATTAATAATGAAGATATCACTCGAGCAATGGCATGTTTTTAAAACGATTGTTGATGAAGGTAGTTTTGCCGCCGCAGCCGAAACACTCAACAAGAGCCAATCCGGGATTAGCTATGCCATGCAACAAATGGCGCAGCAGCTCCCCAGCCCCGTCTTTGCGCAGCAAGGCCGCAAAGCCACGCTTACCGCTGCCGGCCAAACCCTTTATCGCCACGCCGCCACGTTATTGCAACAGGCGCAAGCCATGGAAAACCTTGCTCGCGATATGGCCGAAGGAATAGAAAGTGAAATTGCCATTGCGGCCGATGCATTAACGCCTCACGCCCCCCTTTTTAGCGGCCTGCAGCAATTTTCTGAGCACTGCCCGCGAACAAGAGTGAAGGTGTATGAAACAACACTGTCTGGCACTGATGAAGCGCTGCTATCTGGCAAAGTTCAAATTGCAATTACCCCGCGCGTGCCACCGGGTTTTATGGGGGATATTGCGGCCCAGATCAGTATGATCCCTGTTGCCGCCAGTACACATGCACTCGCCAGCCGTAACGCCGAACAGCGCATTACCGAATCGGAGCTTAAACAAGAACGGCAAATTATTATTCGCGATAGCGGCTTGAAACGTGAACAGGATGCCGGCTGGCTGGCTGCCGAGCAGCGCTGGACCTTCAGCCACTTCGCCACCAGCATAAGTGCCGTGAAAGCAGGCCTAGGTTTCGCTTTTTTGCCCCAGCATAGAATTCAGCAAGAACTAGCCTCCGGTGAACTGGTACAACTAAAGCTTCAAACCGGCGGTGAACGGCTACTCACGCTGTACCTAGTGCAAGCCCAACCCGGCTTCACCGGCCCAGCCGCCACCTACGCCACAAAAATGCTGATAGAAGAATTTTTATTACATGTAACACAAAAAGTTAAGTGCTCCACTCAGTAATCAAATGACGCTATAAATTGGGACTGAGACGCAGTGACCTTCGTAGCAGCAATAAAGGCGCACTGGTACCGCTATTACAAGCCTGAATAACGCGATCTGGTTAGCAGGTCAGAATAGTCATCCGTGCTACCATTTATTAAGTAGCAACAGTTATTTATTCACGGATTGGTATCGATTTATGGATCATATTAATAATAGAGAAAAGCTCTCTGTATTAAGCGCTCGCGCTATTGGTGGAACCCTACTGGCCAGCCTTGCTCTTAGTGCATGCCAAGGTGGCTCAACGGATACTCCCTCCGACTATTGGCGTATGGACACTCACCACGCTTCGCGACACTATCAAGATTTCTGCGAAAGCCCACGCTCAGGTACTCATCCGTACAGCAACCGCGCTTACCCAGACAAGGCAGGCAGTACCGCACTTGAAAACCACTTCATTCGCGCCTGGACACACGAGTCCTACCTTTGGTACCAAGAAGTCCCCGACCTAAACCCAAACAATTACGACGACACCCTTGCCTACTTCAACCTTCAAAAAACGAACGAACTCACGGCCAGCGGAACAGAGAAAGACCGCTTTCACTTTACCCAAGATGAAATCTCCGGCGATCAGTTCACTTATACCGGGCAGCGAGGCGGTTACGGGATTAGCTGGAAATTCAACGGCAGCCGAGAACTCTTCGTCTCATTTGTAGAGCCCAATTCACCCGCGAACGACGCTGGTGTAGCGCGGGGTATGCAACTAACCCACGTGAATGGCAACCTACTCACAGAGCTAACGAACGATCAAATTGCCGACGCGAACCAAGCCATTTTTTCGCCTATTTTAGGCAATAGCGCAACATTCCAATTTACGCCGCCTATGCTGGGCGAGGCAGTGACCCATACCTTGGAAGCTGCCAACATCACGGTTTCTGCAGTACTTAAGCACAGCATTTTGAATACCGCATCAGGTGATGTCGGTTATCTTGCGTTTAATACCTTCAATACTTTTACCGCCGAAAACCAATTAAAAACAGCCTTTGATGACTTTGCTCAAAACGGGATTGATGATCTTGTCGTCGATCTACGCTACAACGGTGGCGGCTATCTGTATATCGCCGCACAACTCGCTTACTTAGTGGCCGGCGATAGTAATACCGCTGGCGAAACATTCACCGTGCTGCAATATAACGACAAGCGCTCCAACAACAATGTGGAATACGATTTCGAAAACAGAACCAAGAATACAGGCACCGCATCCGAAGCCTTAACCAGCGTTAACCTCAACCGTGTTTATGTACTCACTACCGGCAGCACTTGCTCTGCCAGTGAAAGCTTTATTAACGGCTTGCGCGGCGTAGGCATAGAAGTGATTCAAATAGGCAGTACAACCTGTGGGAAGCCACACGGGTTTAACGCTCAAACCAACTGCGGTACACGTTATTTCAGTATTGATTTTGAATCCGTTAACGGACAAGGTTTTGGCGAATACATCGATGGTTTCGAACCGGTAGCCACTGGTGGCGACCCACTAACCAATAAAGTGAATGGTTGTAGCGCCACCGACGATCTTGCTTACCCGTTAGGCAACCCGAACGAAGGAATGCTGAGTATTGCACTCAACCACCGTGCTAACGGCACCTGCACGCTTCCCAGTAGCGCACAACAAAAACCTCGAGCATCCCTGCTTGTTGATGGAGAATTAATCGCGCCACTCAGTAACAAGGTTCTGCGTTTAGCACCCCAACTTAGTTTTTAATAGGTAAAAAAAAGCACCGGTAAACGGCGCGGTGCTTTTTTCACAGTAAAGTCATAAACTATGGGCTAACGACCGCTGGGGCCGCAACGGGATATTTCATAAAAACTTGCCGCACGACAGTCTGAATATCTTGGCGCAATTCATTTTCACGAGGCGCCTTGAGTTTACCCACAGCTACACCTTCCCAAATTAATTGCTTCTGGCTTGCATCAACGACATCAATATTTAACGTGCCCTCCGTATACTGGCTCACCTGTGTTTCAGTACCCAAGCCTATACCGTAACTGTAACCAAAACGTCCTCGGTAACCATAGTAGCCCGTACCCACAGCTGGAGATGTCCGCGAAGTGACTTTCTCTTTGGTGCTGACATTAAAGCCCACTAATAACTCTCCGCCCTTCTGTTCGGTTAAACCGCGCGCGATTAGCTCGTTGCGAATAGACTGCTGAAGGTACTTATCCGTTAATGATCGATAACCTTGCTCACCGGTAGGCTCCAGCGAGTCTAAAAACGCAAATGTTTTATATTCACTAAAATTAACCCCCGTTTCATACACCGCATGAATTTTTGGCCCGCTGGCACAACCCGCCAAAAACACGATAAGCAACGCCCACGCCGCATGAAAAAAACGTGTAGAAATATGTGATGAGTTCATCATTCAAGCCCTATAGAAAACGCGAAAAACAAAATAATAAAACAGACACTGTCGATTCTACCCTCCTACCCAATATTTGCCACCTAGCAACAAGGGTTCCTGCAAAATCAAGCCGATAATAAAGGCCGCCATCGATCCAAGCGCTGCCAACAACATAAAACGATTGAATCGTTAGCCCAGCTAACACCGTCGGTAAGGCATGCTACACTCCAGCTAAACACGGGAGACAAAATGGACACTACACCACCAGTTATCTTAAGCTTCGCGCCACACGACCCCGCCGGCCGCAGCGGCCTGCAGGCCATTGCAGAAGTCATCGCCTCATTAGGTGGCCACTGTGCATCTGTCGCCACAGCCCTTTGCGCTAGCAGCAGTAGCGACGAGCGCGAATTGGTTGCCATCGATAGCAACCTATTGATTCAACAAGCTCGCTCAGTACTCGAAGATATGCCCGTAGCAGCCATTTATGTCAGCTATGCAGGCTCCGTCGCTAATTTAGAGGCTATCCACTCCATACTAGAAGATTATCCCCAAATCCCCGTGATTAGCGCAGCCGCACTGCAATACTGGGATAATAATTCACAAGCCATTGCCGACTACCCTAACGCCTGTTCCGAATTACTGATTCCCGCCAGCAAGCTACTGATTTGCGACAATACCCAAACATCAGTATTAACCTCGCACGCGCCAATCAACGAAGGATTAATTCATCAGTTATTCGCCTGCCATTGCGAGTATGTTTTAAGTTATCAATGCAGTAAAAGTAGCCGTAGTTTTGAATACACGCTATACGACGAAGACACAATCCTCAGTACTTATAATTGGCAAGCGGACTGCTGTCAGCCACAATCGCCAGCGATAGAGGATATTCTAGCGGCTGCGATTACCGCTTACATTGCACACGGCAGTTCCATAGAAACGGCTACCCAAGAGGGGCTAAAATTTGCCAGCCAAGCGGCTGCGAGTGCACGTAGAATTGGCTTCGATACGCCCATCCCCAATCGCTTCTTTTGGGCTGAAGCCATCAACGCCAAACGGTAATTTCAATACCGCTTTTAATTCATCAATAAAAAACAGATAACACATGCTGTACGCCATCACCGACGACTCATTAATGCCCGGCCCCCTGCTTATAAGCCAATCAGAAGCCGCCCTAAAAGGCGGCTGCCAGTGGCTGCAATACCGCAACAAAAGCACAAATCACGAACAGCGCCTTACCGATGCCCAACAACTGTACCAACTCTGCTTAGACTACCGCGCTAAATTAATTATCAACGACGATGTTACGCTTGCGCAGCAAGTTAATGCGCACGGTGTCCACCTGGGCCAAGGTGACGGCAGTATTCGCCAAGCGCGCGCACTGCTCGGCCAAGACGCTATTATTGGCGTAACCTGTCATGACCAATTATCACTGGCTCAACAGGCTATTACTGAAGGCGCGAACTACGTGGCCTTTGGCCGATTCTTTCCATCGCAAACCAAACCCGATGCCAAAGCAGCGCCCTTAACCTTACTCAAAGAAGCGCAAGCCCTTAATGTGCCAATAACAGCAATTGGTGGAATTACACTCGCGAACGCGGCCGATGTTATTGCCGCTGGCGCTAGTGCAATTGCGGTATGTCACAGTTTGTTTGCTTGCAACAATGTCGAAGCCCGCGCAAGAGACTTTTGTCGCGTAATTAGCGCATAATATTGCACACGATAAACCCACACTTCATTTCACTGTAAATAAAACGACGAGTTTATGAACCCATTATTTGATCAAGCTAAAACAGTTATCCCCGGTGGTGTTAACTCACCCGTTCGCGCTTTTAAAGCGGTCGGCGGCGAACCCATTTTCATCGAACGCGCAGATGGTGCTTATTTATTTGATAGCAACGGCAAACGCTATATTGATTATGTTTTATCTTGGGGGCCAATGATCGCCGGCCACAACCATCCCGATGTATTAAATGCAGTTATTGAAAAAGCCAAACTGGGCTTAAGTTTTGGTGCCCCCACCGAAATCGAAACCACACTCGCCAAAGAAGTCATTAAGCTTGTACCAAGCTTAGAAAAAGTCCGTTTTGTTAGCTCCGGCACCGAAGCCACCATGAGCGCGATTCGCCTGGCACGCGGTTATACTAACCGAGATAAAATCGTTAAATTTGAAGGCTGCTACCACGGGCATTCGGACTCGCTGTTAGTCAAAGCCGGGTCTGGCGCCCTAACTTTTGGTGTACCTAGCTCGCCCGGCGTGCCGGCCAGCATTGCCGACCACACCATTACCCTTAGCTATAACAATGCCGAACAAGTTCGCGAGGCTTTTAAAGAGGCCGGCGAACAAATAGCCTGTATTATCGTCGAGCCCGTTGCTGGCAACATGAATTGTATTCCGCCCGAGCCTGGTTTTCTCGAAACCTTGCGCGAAGTGTGCGACGAATATGGCACCGTGTTAATTTTTGATGAGGTAATGACAGGCTTTCGTTTTGGCACCGGTGGAGTACAAGGCTTCACAGGCATAACTCCAGACCTCACCTGCTTAGGTAAAGTGATTGGCGGTGGCATGCCCGTTGGCGCTTTTGGCGGTAAAACAGAAATTATGGATTACATCGCCCCAGTAGGGCCGGTGTATCAAGCGGGCACGTTATCCGGCAACCCGGTATCCATGGCAGCAGGCCTAGCGATGATGAAAATCATTCAAGCCGATGGTTTTTATGACACCCTTTTTGCTAAAACCCAAAAAATTGCAGAAGGCATGCTCGCCGTGGCCAAAGAAGCTGGCATTCCCTTTACGGTTAATTACACCGGTAGCATGTGGGGCGGATTCTTTACCGAGGAACCTAAAGTCAGTAATTACCAACAAGTGATTGCCTGTAATAACGAACGCTTTAATCGATTTTTCCACGGCATGTTAGAGGGTGGCGTTAACCTTGCTCCAGCCTCTTACGAAGCGGCCTTTATGAGCAACGCGCACACTGACGCCGATATAGAAGAAACCCTAGAAATAGCCCGTAAAGTGTTTAAAACACTGTAAGGCTGCTAACGGTTATGTATCGGGGCAATTAAAAGCACCGATACATAACTACAAAAAATGTAACTATTCAGGTGGGTTAGAAATAATACCCACCTATAAAGGCGAATTGATTATTTTCTGGGCATTCAAGCGTCGGGCCTTGCAGGGATAGCAAGGGGGAGAAAACGCAGGAGCATGTTTTCCAGAGCGCTTGCATAGCGCCCAGCCCCAGCATGGATGCGTGGGGGTAGACTTTGCAGGAGCACAAAGTCGTAAATGGCTTGAGCGGCCCAGAAAATGATCAATTTGCCGGCCTATTTGAGCATGACTGAATAGTTACCAAAAAATAAACCCTTAGCGGTTAAAACTTAGCGCTCGCCAACAATTCATCTAGCATCACATGCTGAAATCGAAACCCTTCTTCCACTAACTGGTCCGGTACTACACGCTGACTGGCCAAGATTAATTCATCCGCCATTTCACCCAGAGCCAACTGCAGAAATTTCGCCGGCATTTTCAGTGTTATTTTCGTTTCGTATTTGCGCGCGAGATGCTTGGTAAACTCGGTATTTTTAACCGGTTCAGGCGATGTAACATTATAAACATCACACGCCAATTCGTTCTCCAGCATCCATTGCAATGCATTTAGCGCATCTTGCAATGCCACCCACGAAAACCATTGCTGGCCATCACCGTTCTGCAACGCAACCTTGGCCTTAAATGGCAATGCCATTTGCCCAAAAGCACCACCCTTAGAGGCCAATACAACACCCAAACGCGCAATACAAATACGAAGTGACATCGTCTCTTTTAAGGGCGTTAGCGTCTGCTCCCACTCGTGGCAAAGTTGGTGTGAAAAACAAGGGTTGGGCTGGGTTTCTTCTGTAATCACAGCATTGCCATGGCTACCATAAAAACCGATGGCAGAAGCATTAATAAACATGCGAGGGGGAGACGCAGCATTCTGACAAAAAGAAACTAACGCTTGCGTACTTTGAATTCGGCTAGAAGTTAAATGTTCTTTCTTTGATGCTGTCCAGCGCCCCCCGGCTATAGATGCACCCGCTAAATTAACAATGGCATCAAAACCGGTTTGAGTGTTAGACGCTAATTGATCCCAACTCAGCGCCTGCGCAAAGGGTAAGATGGCCTTGGCTTTATTGGGGTTTCTCGAAAGTATCGTAACCTCATAACCAGCATCATTAAGCTGCTTTGCCAGCGCACGCCCTACAAAGCCAGAGCCACCGGCAATTAATACTTTTTTAACTATTGTCATTAAATTACCCCAAATCTGTGTATAAGTAACTTAGGGCACCTTATCACTAATAGCGTTTTTTAATCTTTGTCGTAAGTTCAATCCCGGAAAGAATCTCTACGTTTATACCGTCCGACAAACCTGTGGCCACCTTACGCTTTTCAAAGACTTGCTCGCCCATTGCAACTTCTACGTAGGTTTCCTCCTCTTCGATCAGTAAATTACCTTCGTTAATCGCTAAAACCTGCTTGCGCTCGTCAAGCACAATCTCCGCATTTGCACTATAACCTGCCCGCAAAAATACACCGTCTTGTAGTTTAATCGCCGCTCTAATCTCAAATTTAATGGTGCCCTGTTGATCGCTGCCCTTGGGCGCAATAAACTCTAGCTCTGCGCCAAAACTGCGCTCATTCAAGGCACCGATATGCAGTGTAAGCGGCATGCCGACTTTTAGCTTGCCCACTTCAGACTCATCGATTTGGCCTTCAAAAATCATGTCATCCATATTCGCAATTTGCGCAATCGTTGTACCGGCATTAAAAGTATTGCTTTCAATAACAAACGTACCGGCCTTCACCGGTATAGTTAACAAAATACCTGTTGCTGTTGCATACACTAAGTTAGAGACCTTGCCACCAAATTTGCTAACACCGTCTTTTATCAGCGCCACATTATCCTCTGTTGCCTCCATGACTTCTTTCGCCAAATCAAACTGTAACTGCGTTTTATTGTATTCAAACTCAGATATTAACGCTTTTTTGTACAGCTTTTTTTGTCGCTCGAAGTCTCGGCTGGCATTCATGAAGTTTAATCGTGCTTTCTCAACATTCGACTCGGCATTGCGCAAATACTCAACATCGGGCACTAGCTCAATACGGGCAATAAGATCGCCTTTTTTAATCGAATCACCCGCTTCAACAAAGATCTGCTCAACCACACCTGAAACTTTTGACTTCACTTCAATTTCTTTACGCGGCTTAATGTTACCTGTCGCCACCGTTTTAGAAAAAATATCCGTCGTTAGCGGCATCGCTGTTTCGTAAACAACAGGCGCTTCCTGTGATTTTTCATACAGAAAAAATGTTGTCCATGCAAACACTCCCAATAAAGCTACGGCAAAAAGTAGCCCAAAAAACTTTTTCATAGTTGCCTCTTAATCATCCTGTAGTGCGGTAATAGGGTTTACAGCTGCCGCTTTACGCGCTGGCAGCCATGCCGCAAGCAAACCCGAAAAAATTAAAATTGCCAACGCCGATAATGCGGTAGAAAATTCAATGGATGGAATACCAAAACCCGGTACATCTCCAGCCTCAATAATCGCTGAAAATAACTCTAACATCGCAACACCCGCAACCAACCCGGTATACCCCGCCAATGTCGTGATGACTAACGCCTCCTGTACAATTAAACTTAAAATGGACCCGCGTGTAGCGCCAAGCGCTTTTCTTAAGCCTATTTCACGGGTACGCTCTTTAACAACAATCAACATGATATTACCAACACCAATAACACCCGCGATTAACGTTCCGATAGCCACAAACCAACTAAAGGCTTGCAGGCCATCAAACAGTGAGACCACCTTCAAAAAGTCTTTTTCGGAATTGTAGTTACCAATAGCCGCTTTTTCATCGGGGTGAATATGGTGTAATTCTTTTAATAAACTAAGCGCTTGCTGCTCTAATTCAATAGCCGACACGCCATCCTTAGGCTTAATACGCAAACTACCGATCCAGCCAAGCTGATTATACGCATGCCGTAAAGTCGAATTAGGAATACGAATACTTTGGGAATCTCTACGAGAATTTTCACTCGGTATTCTCGGCGCAAACACCCCAACAATCTTAAAATACAGCCCAGCTATTTCTAAACTTTGACCAACGGGATCTTCACCCGCATCGAATAACTCGTCATATACTTGATCGCCAATAACAGCTACTTTTCGCCGTTCGCTATAGTCGCGCGCATTCAAAAAACGCCCTTTCGTCGCCACAAAGCCTTCAAGTAAAGCCGATTCACCATGGGCACCCGAAGTCTGATAAGAACCGCTTTTCCCGTTGCGAACAATGTATTGATCCGCCTGCCAGCCACCTAATTGATTTTTCTCGAGCACTAACTCTGCGCCGTGCAAATGTTGGCGTAAATAATCGCGATCGCCAATATTCAGCCCAACACGACGCCCCTTTGCAAACCCCTGATAAGGCATTTGTGTCGGGCGCCCAGTCCACAGGTAAATAGTATTTGTACTCGCACCAAAATTACTTAATGCATTTTGCTTGAGGCTATTGCCCGCCCCCAACAAAAGCACCAGCATAAAAATCCCCCAGAAAACGCCAAACGCGGTGAGACCGGTGCGCAGTTTATGGCGGCCTAATGTCTGAGCTATTTCTTGCCAGCGATCGAGATCCCACATAATTAGCTCTCTTCTCGCATAGCTTCAATCGGCGAAACCCGCGCAGCCTGCCAAGCCGGAATAATGCCGGCAATAGCACCCACAGCCACCAATATAAACAATGCAATTAAAGCAACACTAATATCGACTTCAGGTCGTGAAAAGTAAGGCAGGCTAGCGCCAGATTTCTCTACCGCCATATTAAAAAATTCCAATAGGCCCACAGAAACAACAAGACCAATGTAGCCTGCCAGCAGGGTCACCAATAAGGATTCCGTCATAATGGTACGAATAATTTCTCCTGGGGGGGCCCCCAAAGCCTTTCGGATGCCAATTTCACGCGTGCGCTCTTTGACCGAGATAATCATAATATTGCTGATACCTACAACCCCTGCCATTAACGTACCCAAGCCCACAAACCAAATAAATAAACTAATCGCACCAAACGTATTATTAACATCTTCGCTTTGCTTCGCCAAATCAAAAAGTCTAATCGCAGAAGTATCTGACGGAGCTACATTATGCCGCTCTTTTAAAATCTTCAGTACTTTTTCACTGACCAGAGAATTATCACTTCCCGCTTTTGGCAGCAAACCAATCACACCAATATCATTACCCCGACCGAATGTTTTTTGATACGCCGCAAGCGGCATATAAATCCGCTCACTCATGCGCCCTTCCCAGCCTGAGTCGTAAAAAACACCAATAATTTTAACGCTCACACCGTTAATTGCAATTTGAAGCCCAACAGGGTTTACGTCCGGCGCAAAAAGGCGCTCAGCTACGCGCGTTCCAATAACAACGACTTTTCGCGATTCGTCCTCATCAAACTCATTTAAACGCCGACCATGGTGATAGTCTTGGAATTTTTTAATCTTGAAATATCCATCACCAACACCAAATACAGAAAAATTACCCGATTTCTGTTTATAGGTAATATAGATATCCCCACGCCAAATAGAACCCATGGCATTCTCTGCCGCAATAAGATCAATCTCCGGTATATTTTTGACTAGAGCATCGATATCACTTTCAGTAAGCTGTATCTGGCGACCGTGAGCAAGACCTTTATATGGAACAGATGTTTTCCAGGCATTAATCCACATAGATGTACGTACATCACTGCTGAAACTTTCCTCGATACCATGCTTGAGACCTTCCCCTGCGCCCAGCAATAAGACCAGCATAAATATGCCCCAAAACACACCAAAGCCCGTTAGAAAGGTTCTTAAGCTATTTTGTTTAAGGGTAAAGAGTATTTCTTGGAGTGCATCCCAGCTCATGATTAACCTTTCACATCTAGGCTAGCGTCTTCTACGCGTCCATCTTTAAGCCAAATTAGGCGCTGTGTTTGCTCGGCAATATCGTGCTCGTGCGTAACAATCACAATTGTTTTACCCGAACTGTGAACGTCTTTAAAAACAGACATAATATCGTTTGTGGTCGCGCTATCTAATGCCCCCGTAGGCTCGTCCGCTAAGATAATCTTCGGGTCGGTAATTAATGCGCGAGCAATAGCTACCCGTTGCTTTTGCCCGCCCGACATTTCGTTGGGCATATGTTCAACACGATCATCTAACCCAACCATTTCCAGCAATGCTTGCGCTCGCTTATTACGCTCTTTACGTCCGACTTTCTGGTAGTACAAGGGCAACGCTACATTTTCCGTTGCATTTTTAAAGGGTAATAAATTAAAGGACTGAAAAACAAAACCAATAAATTGATTTCTTAATTGCGCAGCTTTGATCTCTGGCAGTTTTGCCGAAATAGTCACATCGCCTAGCTTATAGGAGCCTTCGTCATAGGTATCGAGTAAGCCTAGTATGTTTAACAAGGTTGATTTCCCGGAACCGGACGAGCCCATGATGGACACCATTTCACCCGTTTCTACACGGGCTTTAATCCCTTTAAGAACATGTAAGCGGCTGGATTTTTCGCCATAGTATTTATGAACGTTATTGAGCTCTATCATGATGTAACTATTGAGTTCCGATGCGGGGGTAGCATTGATTATTGTGGCACTAATACCAATGTACAAGTGCAAGAGAAGGCAAGAAGTTTAAGACAACCTCATTACAAAAATAGTTCCGTAACCTCCGATGGCCCTAGGGAGTGTAACCAGCTATGATCACTGCAGCAAGCTACCGCCCAGCATTCATATTCACCAACCGACAAGACCACGACTAGGCTATGGCCACTTACCAAACGATTGCAGCACTCAGCCAGTATCACTACGAAGAAAAGCGTAGCGATTTTATAGCATTTATCGCCCCTGTAACCAATCGTGAAGCCGCATTAGCACACCTAGGAACATTAAAATTAAAATACCCCGATGCG
>NZ_CEXWTU010000048.1:16152-25303 GCF_982758155.1 Marinagarivorans sp.
CCATTGCTGGGCCTATTTAATCGGCAACCCACAACAACCTAAAACTGCAGCCTTCAATGACGATGGTGAGCCTGCAGGCACTGCAGGAAAACCCATACTGCACGTACTTACGCAACGCGGTGCCGGTGACTGCTGCGCCATTGTTGTACGCTATTTTGGCGGTATTAAATTAGGCGCGGGGGGATTAGTGCGCGCCTATGGCCAGGCTGTATCCAAAGCGTTGGACGATGCGCAGTGGGTAGATGTGGTACCCATGCAGCGTATTGTAGTTACGGCGCAGTACGAAGATGAAACCCATATTCGACATTTTTTAGCGCTATACCACGGCTCGCTAATTGATCAGGGTTATAGCGATAAAGTCACCTTAACACTCGAACTGCCCAGTGATTCAATCGCCCCCTTTAGCCACGACATTACGCAAAAAACAGCTGGCCGAGCCCAGAGTAAAAAAATATAACCGTTTTTATTGATGCTGTTCTAACCACGCATATAAGTCTTTTTGCGGCATAGGCCGAGCAAAATAGAAACCTTGTACCTCATCGCACTTAAGCGACTTTAACAGCTCGGCTTGTTCCAGCTCTTCCACGCCCTCTGCGACAACTTTTAACCCTAACGTTTTGGAAAGCTGAATAATCATTTCAACGATTTCTGAACCACTTTTTGAATTAGACGTTTGCACAAAAGCGCGATCTATCTTTAGGCAGTCTATAGGCATTTGCTGCAAGTAATTAAGCGACGAGAAGCCGGTTCCAAAATCATCCATCGCCAACTTAAAGCCCATACTTTTAATACGGTTCAAGGTGGCAATGTTACCCACAATGTCACCCATTGCGATAGATTCTGTAATTTCTAACTCAATGTATTGCGCAGACACATCAAATTCACCCATGACTTTCGTCAACATATTAAGAATGTCTGGATGCTGTAATTGCGCAACCGATAAGTTAACGGCCATATGAATATCTTTATAGCCTTTTTTACGCAAATCCATCAGCTGCTTTACGGCATTGCGTAAAACCCACTCCCCCATCCGAATAATCAAACCAGACTGCTCGGCCAAAGGAATAAAATCAACCGGCGAGATAAATTCGCCCTGCTTAGTACGCCAACGTAAAAGTGCCTCTAAGCCAACGACACGGGTGCTTTGCAAACTGAGCTTAGGCTGAAAAACGAGAAACAGCTCATCGAGATCAAAAGCCTCCCTCAGTTTTTTCAGGGTATCTAAACGCTGTCGGGCGCCATCTACAACGGTGCGATCAAACTGTACAACGTGGCCTCGGTGATTTTTTTTAGCTTGTTTAAGCACAATGCTAGCGTCTTTAATGACATCACCACCGGTTGCGCCTGCGTCTTCTAATGGCGCAATGACACAGGTTACTCCCAGCAACTGAGGCTCGCCGGCAATCTCAAAGGGATCACTAAAAGGGGTAATTATAGACTCGGCGGTAATGTGCGTTTCAGGCCCCAATAAAGCAAAAGTATTTGAGCTAATACGGGCTAAAAAGCATGGGATTCTAAACCTGTTTTTTAAACGGTCAGCGGCCACTTGTAGCAGTAAGTCACCATAATGCTGCCCCAGCGCGGCATTCAGCTCTGCAAAACCGTCGATATCAATAATGGCTAGCACTTGGTTACTCGGGGCCACCACCTGCATTTCGGTGATCGTATTCTCTAAAGCATTACGGTTAGGCAGGCCGGTAAGCGCATCACTATAAGCATGGTGCTTCAAGCGCTCAACAAAGAAAATATTATCGCCCGATATAATACAATTTCGGGCAAAAACCGCCATCATGCCCTCGGTCACTTCGTTGCGTTGCTTGTCGCCTTGAATATAGCAACACCGATCGCCTCGGGTTTCTGAGCCTAGATACAACGCAAAAGCATCCTCGGTAACGGCGTTGCGCTGCGTACTCATACAACGACTAACGTGTGCTTTAACAGCCTCATCATCCAAGCTTTCGAGCAACACACCGGCATGGCTTTCGAATCGACCATTCGCATGCGTCACCTCACGCACATCGTTTTCATCCACAACAAGCATAGTGCCTTCCGGCTGATGACCCAGCTTAATTGCGTTTTCAAAAACAATATCGTGAAATTCTGTTTCATTAGCGCACGATAAAAGCGTCCGTCCCATAGCCAACACACTATTAAGGGCTTCTTTCCCCTCTTTAATGGTTTTGATTTGCTCGTAACAACGCAAAGCGGCGGTTAAGCAAGCGTATAAATTCTTTTGGGTAACCTCAGATTTCAGCTTGTAATCGTTAATGTCATAGTCGCGTATAACCGCCATCTCGGGCGCTTGGTTGGGCTCCCCCGTCCGCAATACGATACGGACATCATCAAGCCCTAAATCTTTTCGTATAAAAGCGACAAGATCGAGGCCAGCATTGGGCGTCTCCATAACAACATCAAGTAGGATAACCGCTATATCAGGCTGCCCCCGTAGGAATTCTTTGGCTTCGGCGCCAGAATACGCATCATAGAAGTGTAATTTTTGATCGAGAATCGCCGCATCCTTCAGCGCATACTTTGTTGCGGTGTGAACATTTTTATCATCATCAACAATTAAAATATTCCACATTGAATCATTTGCCGAACTCACCTCTTCAGGTTCGTCGTCAAATGTCATTAAATCCTCATCACTCATAACACCACCATCTAGAGCGTTCCATCGACATGCTGCAATACGGGAGCAACACAAGGAATACTGATTATAAATTCTGTACCCACATCCAGCTCAGAAGCTAGCTCTATGGTTCCACCGAGAGCGCCCGAGACCAAATTATGGACGATATGCATGCCCAAACCATTACCGCCCTTACCAAGCTTAGTCGTGAAAAAGGGATCGAATATTTTTTTCTGATTATTGGCAGACATTCCCTTACCGTCGTCACGGAGCTTTAATTTAATACCGCCATTACCATTGATCCAAGAACGCTCCGCAGCAATGTGAATAATCCCTTCGTCTCGCCCCTCAAAACCATGTAATACGGCATTATTCACCAGATTCGTGATAATTTGACTTAAAGGCCCAGGATAACTGTCCATTATTATTTCGGTAGGAATATCCGTTACGATCTGAAACTTCTTAGTGCGTAAATTTGGCGTTAAAGTCAGCACGGTTTCATTGACGAGCGTCAACAGGTCAAACTCACGTCGTTTTGCCGTTGTTTGATCAATCGCAGTTTGCTTAAAGCCAGCTACCAACTCTGCCGCGCGCGTGAGGTTGTGCTCTATCATCCTCGAGCCTTCATCAACATCACTAATAAAGTTATCTAGCGCGCTACGTGTCATGCCAGTAGTCATTTGCACCTTAAAAGTATCGGTATTGTTCAGCAGGCTTGTTGCGACAGTTAAGGCATTACCCACAGGGGTATTTAGCTCATGGGCAATACCTGCAACTAATCCCCCTAGCGCCGCTAGCTTCTCTTGTTGCACCAGTTGTTTTTGTGCTTGCTTAACCTGAACTACAGAGTCCGTTAACGCATCGTTAAGCTTTTGCTGATCACGGGTGCGCTGGTCAACCCGCAGTTCCAACAATGTAACGTGCTTCTCCAACGCCAACCGCATAGCCTCCAACTGACTCGACAACTGTCCAAACTCATCTTTTCCAACAAAAGGAATTTTAGTTCTCAAATCTCCAGCGGCGATGCCTTTCGCCCCCGCACTGAGTTTTTTTAGCGGCCTTAATACCTTTTGGTTGAGCACTAAATTCAAGACGATAAAGGTAATAAATATCTGGACCAATAACATCTGTATAAGCGTTACGGCTTCCTCTTTGGCGCGAGACAAGCTCTTTTTCAAACCGTAATGTAGCGTAAAACGGCCAATTTCTTGCCCTTGATAAAAAACAGGGGCTTCAATGGATATTTTCTTGCGCTCGTTTTCGATAATTTCAACCGGCCAGCGATGATAGTTGATAAAAGGCTCATCCCCGGAACTCAACACATAAATAGCCAATACGCTTTCATCAAGCTGAATACTATCCATAATAGGCTTTGCTAATTCAGGGGAGATATTCCAAAGCGCTATAGAAAGCCCTCCCTGTAAGACATCCGCATAGTTCTGTGCGCGAATACGCGCCTCAAAATCCACACTGCGCTCATAATTTTGACGCGTCACGATAACGCCCGTGACTAACGCAGGCAGTGCAATACTTATAACAACAACAATACCCAAGTAATATTGCAATCGACGAGTAATCAAGTTCATAAATCTGTTTGGATCGCTGTATTTTCGTACCCAAAGGGTATGCAGGCAGGAATCAATGACGACCTACCCTCAATTAAAGGGTAGAACACACTATTGATTATAAGCCATGTGAATCTGAACTATAGTAGAGGAGACTACTGGTGTATGAAAAACGCCAAGATTGGCGCAATATTCATCTAGCTGTGTTGTAATCTCCCATTACAGATATTCGCCATTACTTATTTTTTGATAGTGTACATAGGTTATGAACAGAAACGCACGTACGTTTTTCCCTAAATTCAGCCCCCTGAAATACTTGGCTTGCTTGCGCCCACTTATTTCCAGTCTACTCGGTTTACTGCTATCACTTTGCAGCACCGTTGTTACCGCGGCATCAACCACAGAAGTGATGCTGTATAACCATTCATTCACCCCAAGCATTCAAAAAATGCTGCAAACAACCATAACTCGGTCATTAGAGCTTACAAGGGCAGAATACGGCGACTACAACTTAAGTTACTTCCCGGGGAAATTATCCGATGAACGCAACAAGAGCCTGCTTTATGAAGGGCGCCAAGCACATCTTTTTTTCTCTAGCCACACTGAATTACCCAACGCCACCACAGCAATTATTAATATTGAAATTCCTTTTTTAAGCAATGCACTCGGGCTCCGAATTTTTTTGATGCGAAACAATAATATAGAGACATTCAATCAGGTTGAAACACTTGATGATTTACGGAAGTTTAAAGCGGGAATAGGCCATACTTGGGCCGAAAAAACCATCTTCAATGCACAGAAAATTCCTTTCGAAGAAGCGCTGTTAATCAGTAGCTTACTGCCAATGTTAGAAAAACAACGCTTTGACTATCTTGCCATCAGCGCGCTGGATGATACAGAATCGATGGGTCTTTCAAAACAGTCAAACATTCAAGCTATTAATAACTTAATGCTTTATTACCCTATACCCGTTCGATTATATATCAGCGGTAAATACTCTAAACTCGCAGCACGCTTAAAAATGGGGCTCGATCGCTTTATTGAAAATGGCGAAGCTAACCTCTTAGTGAAATCCGTATTTTCTGACAATGCGGTTTTACAAGGCGACGAATTAGTTCGGTTATTAGTAATACCCAACCCTCAGTATAATGAAGATGAGAATAAACAAGCCTTTGAAAGCTTCTCCAAACAATTCCCCAAAGAATTCATCATGATTCACGAATAAGAGTAAAGATCCCCTTAAGGTTTAGGTAACTGCCAATCAATAGCGGCCTTGTTATTTTCAGACAAATAGGCATTCGTCTGGGAAAAGTGCCGACAACCAAAAAAACCCCGATAGGCCGATAGCGGTGAAGGGTGCGGTGCCTTTAAAACACAATGTTTATCCTGATCGATAAAGGCGCCCTTCTTTTGCGCATAACTACCCCACAATAAAAAAACGACACCATCACAATGGTCGTTAACGGCGTGAATCACAGCATCGGTGAAGTGCTCCCAGCCCTTGCCTTGGTGCGATCCCGCCTTGCGTGCCTCAACGGTAAGTGTCGCATTCAACAGCAATACACCTTGATCAGCCCACGACTGTAAGTGACCATGTTCCGGCGATACAAAACCCACATCACTGGCGAGTTCTTTATACATATTTCTGAGCGAAGGGGGAACATCGACACCGTGCGGCACAGAAAAAGACAACCCGTGTGCTTGCTTAGGCCCGTGATAAGGATCTTGACCTAAAATGACCACCTTTAAATCATCTAAATGCGTGCTATCTAGCGCATTGAAAATCAGATTGCCATCAGGGTAAATTTTTCGTCCCGCGCTTTTTTCGCCCAACAAAAAAGCTCTTAAACCTTGCATATAAGGCTTGTCGAATTCGGGCTGTAAATACTGCAGCCACGACTCATGTAATTCGACTTTTTTCTTCATGCTAGAACCTCAACCACACTATACATTTGATACAACTCAACTAAAAAAGCCCACCGAAGTGGGCCTTAATGATACGGCAAAATCTACACTTCTGGACGCATATGCGGGAAGAGCAATACATCGCGAATAGACGGTGAATCAGTCAACAACATGACTAGTCGATCAATACCAATACCTTGGCCAGCAGCGGGCGGCAAGCCGTACTCTAGCGCACGAATATAATCGGCATCGTAGTGCATGGCTTCGTCATCACCGGCGTCTTTTTCAGACACTTGCTTTTGGAAGCGCTCGGCTTGATCTTCGGCATCGTTTAGCTCCGAGAAACCATTAGCCAATTCGCGCCCACCCACAAAGAATTCAAAGCGATCAGTAACAAAGGGATTGTCATCATTACGACGGGCTAACGGAGAAACCTCCGCGGGATACTCAGTAATAAAGGTCGGCTGCTCTAGTTTATGTTCGGCAATGGCTTCAAATATTTCAATTTGAATTTTACCTAAGCCCCAGAACGATTTGCATTCAATACCGAGTTTTTTCAATATTGCCTTGGCTTGCTCTTCGTCATTTAATTGCTCAACCGTAATATCGCTACTGTGTGCAACAATCGCTTCAATAACGGTTAAACGCTCAAACGGTTTAGAGAAATCATAAGTCACTGTGACAGGTTCTTCACCTTCTTTTGCAGGCTTAGTGCTCACGATCTCGGTTGTTCCCATCACCGTTTCAGACATTTTACGTAGCATGTCTTCGGTTAAGTTCATTAAGTCCTGGTAGTCCGCATACGCTTGGTAGAACTCCAACATGGTGAATTCTGGGTTGTGGCGCGTGCTTAAACCTTCGTTACGGAAGTTGCGGTTTATTTCATAAACGCGCTCAAAACCACCAACAACCAAACGTTTTAAATACAATTCAGGCGCAATACGCAGGTACATATCAATATCTAACGCATTGTGATGAGTGACAAACGGGCGGGCCGTTGCGCCACCAGGAATCACCTGCAACATGGGGGTTTCAACTTCAACGAATTCTTGGCCATTTAAATAGCTGCGAATAAAGTCGATAACCTTTGTGCGGGTCTCAAAAAGCTGGCGTATTTCAGGGTTAACAATCAAATCCACATATCGCTGGCGATAGCGGGTTTCTTGATCGGCTAAGCCGTGGAACTTATCCGGTAATGGACGCAACGATTTAGTTAGCATTTGGAACTCGGCACAATCAACGTACAAATCACCTTTACCCGATTTATGCACAACCCCTTTAACGCCAACGATATCGCCAATATCCCACTGGCCGTCGATTTCCTTCATGGCTTTTTGGGCGGTTTTATCCGCATACAACTGAATGCGGCCACTCACATCTTGCAGCACCATAAATGGGCCACGCTTAGCCATAACACGGCCCGATACCGCCGCCACAAAACCCAGCTCTTCTAGCTCGGGCTTTGTTTTTTCACCGTGTAAATCTTGTAGCTCTTGCGCTTTATGCGTACGACGAAATTTATTAGGGAATGCATTTCCACGCTCGCGAATATTGGTTAATTTGCTGCGGCGCTCGGCAATTAATTTGTTCTCATCTTGCTTTTGTTCAGACATAGTAGTCAGACCGTTTTTCTAAATTAAATGAATTAAAAGGCTATAGCGGAATTTATAAACCCGCTTTTAAGCTAGCTTCAATAAATTGATCTAAGCTGCCATCTAGCACCGCTTGGCAGTTGCTAGATTGCACGCCCGTGCGCAAATCTTTAATGCGGGAGTCATCTAGCACGTAGCTTCGAATTTGACTTCCCCAGCCAATGTCCGATTTACTGTCTTCCAGCGCTTGTTTCTCTTCATTACGCTTGAGCATTTCCTGCTCGTACAAACGCGCGCGCAGCATTTTCATCGCCTTATCGCGGTTGGCGTGTTGCGAACGTTCGCTTTGGCACTGTACCGCCACCCCGGTAGGTTCGTGAGTAAGACGAATAGCCGAATCTGTTTTGTTCACGTGCTGGCCACCCGCGCCGCTGGCACGATAGGTATCAACGCGCAAATCGGCTGGGTTAATATCAATCTCGATATTGTCATCAATTTCCGGCGAAACAAACACCGAGGAAAACGACGTATGCCGGCGATTACCCGAATCGAATGGCGACTTGCGCACCAAACGATGAACTCCGGTTTCGGTACGTAACCAACCAAAGGCGTACTAACCCTCAAAGCGAATAGTCGCACTCTTTATGCCTGCCACGTCGCCGGCAGAGGCTTCTTCTAGCGTGGTTTTGAAACCTCTCGCTTCACCCCAACGCAGATACATGCGCAATATCATCTCGGCCCAATCCTGCGCTTCGGTACCACCAGAGCCAGATTGAATATCCAGATAAGCATTGTTAGCGTCCATCTCACCGGAGAACATGCGGCGAAACTCGAGCTTAGCCAGCTCGGCATCTAAGCGAGCGATATCGGCGCGAATATCTTCAACGCTATCCTCATCGTCTTCTTCAACGGCGAAATCCAGTAACTCTTGGTTATCCGCTACACCGGTTTCGAGGTTCTCAATGGTATTGACCACAGCCTCGAGCATTGAGCGCTCGCGCCCTAGCTCTTGCGCTTTGGCAGGTTCATTCCAAACGTCGGGCTCGCCCAACAACAATTCAACTTCGTCTAAACGCTCTTTCTTAGCGTCATAGTCAAAGGTACCCCCTAAGGACAGCCGTACGTTCCGCCATTCCTTTGAGGGCATTCACAATGGGATTAATCTCCATGATGATGCTTCTCTCGTGGTTTAAAAAGTTAAGGGGCGCGATTGTACTCTTTATGACCTAAAAAGTCCGTCCCTGACTTTGTAGGTTTCGCCCAGACGGATTGGCGTCGAGGCAAGCTCGACTGATCCTTAGTGTGCTCGCATTGGCTGCGCCAATGAGGCTGCTCCTGCAGCCCTTTATGACCTAAAAAGTCCGTCCCTGACTTTGTAGGTTTCGCAGCTCTTTAATCAAGCCGGGGATTGGCGTCGAGGCAAGCTCGACTGATCCTTAGTGTGCTCGCATTGGCTACGC
>NZ_CEXWTU010000049.1:0-25284 GCF_982758155.1 Marinagarivorans sp.
TTTTGCTGAAAATTAATCCACGATGGTTTTTATTTCACCTTGAAAGGGCTGCCCTGGCGGCATCTATATTGGCAGCTCTATATCAGCAATATTTATCCTTTTAATGCTATTTGGCGCCATCCCTTCAAGCGGTTTATTATTTGTTCTTATTTTTGGATCACTCACATCCTTTAGAGAAACAATAACGTTAACCCCCAAAAAGATAGAAACATCCGTTCGCTTTTTATTTATTGAAATAGAAAGCACCAGCCTGCCTTTAGACCAAATCACCGCGATACGCACTCAACCCAGCAAATTAATGGGGAATGATATGGTAATACTCGAATTATTAAGCCACTCAAACAATACAGTCCGGCTACCTCTTGGCGTGACTGGGCGAGCAGGCATAATGATGGGGCTATCGCGCCAAACCATGGCAGAAGCTTTATGGCTATCTAAAAACATTAAGGCGCGACTACCGGAAAAGAACCCAATTAAAATATTGGACGAAGGGCTATGGGATTGACCACCTACCTTGCTAATAAGCGAGCGGATATAGCGTGGTAACGATTGTTGGTATTGTTTAAACAGTTAAAGGGGATTTATGCGGGGTTTACGGTGGTTGTCTATTGGGGTATTGGTTACAGGGTTGGCGGTTGCAGGTGTGGGCTGCGGTAAGCCTAAAACCACAGTAGTGGGGGTGGTGGATGATAGTTTGTTGATTACGGCAGATACGATTGAGGAGATGGGTGTAGAAGCTTTTAAAAAGCATTACCTCGGCAAAGAGATTACTGTAACGGATTTTTACTACCGGCGTAAAAATGGGGGTTGGCGGCCTGAAGGCGGGCAATGCCTAAACGAATTTATAACAAAATCAGAAAATACCGAATCTCGTTTGAAATTAATGGCTTTTATGAACAGCTTTCCTGATTATGTATTAGAGGATTCGGTTGATCATTTTGATGAGTGGGATGCAAGCGCCTTCGACTACCCTGAAGAAATAGCCATGCCGCTCGATACTGGGGTATGTAAACCATGCAGCTATACCCCCGGCATGAACTACAACCCTACCTGCTATTACACCAGTCAACATTTAAAAGTTACAGGTAAGGTTGTTGCCATCATAGGCGAACGTACTGTTTCTCTAGCAATAAAGGTGAAAGGTATAGAATATTAATGATTAGGCTATGGCCTACAATGCGGGCCATAACCCCCTCCTATAATAATTTATCAGCAAGTACTTTAGATTAGTCACTTCTCTCCAGTGACTCCTTTAGCAAATGGAATCTATCCCAAAAGGGACACGCAGTGGCAGCCGCTAGTCGGCAATGATTTACTCCCCCTGCAGTGTATTTACGTAGCGTGGTATAGTACCGGCATTTACCGCGCACTTGCGATGCGCATCTTTTTAAGCAGTGAAGGGGGATTTATGCGGGCTTTACGGTGGTTGTCTATTGGGGTATTGGTTACAGGATTGGCGGTTGCAGGTGTGGGCTGCGGTAAACCTAAAACCACAGTAGTGGGTGTGGTGGATGATAGTTTGTTGATTACTGCAGATACGATTGAGGAGATGGGTTTAGAAGCTTTCAAAAAGCATTACCTCGGCAAAGAGATTACTGTAACGGATTTTTACTACCGGCGTAAAAATGGGGGTTGGCGGCCTGAAAACGGGCAGTGCTTAAACGAATTTATAACAAGATCAGAAAATACCGAATATCGTTTGAGATTAATGGCTTATATGAATAGCCAACCTGATTACGTATTAGAGGACTCGGTTGATCATTTTGATGAATGGGATGCCAATGCCTTCGATTATCCCGATGAAATAGCCATGCCGCTGGAAACGGGGGTGTGTAAGCCGTGCAGCTACACACCCGGTATGGACTATAACCCTAACTGCTATTACACCAGTCCATATTTAAAAATTACAGGTAAGGTTTTTGCGGCTGCAGGAGAGCTTACAGCTGGACTAGCTATGAAAGTTAAAGGCATTGAATACTAATATTTTTCTATGATCAACTTTTTGACCATAGAAAAATATTTTCAAAAACAATAAGTTAACCACCTAGCTTAGCCGCCGGTACTTGAGAGGAGTCACTTCTCTCCGGCGACTCCTTTGGCAAATGGAATTTATCCCAAAAGGGACGCGCAGTGGCAGCCGCTAGCCGGCAATGATTTACTCCACCTGCAGTGTATTTACGTAGCGTGGTTTAGTACCGGCATTTACCGCGCACTTGCGATGCGCATTTTTTTAAGCAGTCAAGGGGGATTTATGCGGGGTTTACGGTGGTTGTCTATTGGGGTATTGGTGACAGGGTTGGCGATTGCAGGTGTGGGCTGCGGTAAGCCTAAAACCACAGTAGTGGGTGTGGTGGATGATAGTTTGTTGATTACGGCAGATACGATTGAGGAGATGGGTGTAGAAGCTTTCAAAAAGCATTACCTCGGCAAAGAGATCACTGTAACGGATTTTTACTACCGGCGTAAAAATGGGGGTTGGCGGCCTGAAAATGGGCAGTGCCTAAATGAATTTATAACAAAGTCAAGCGATACTAAATATAGACTAGGGCTAATGGCCTACATGAATAATCAGCCAGACTATGTGTTAGAAGACTCAGTCAGCCATTTGGATGCATGGGATGCAAAAGCTTTTAATTACCCCGAAGAAATAGCGATGCCACTGGAAACTGGTGTTTGTAAACCATGCTCCTACAGCCCAGGCATGGACTACAACCCCACCTGTTATTACACCAGTCAATACTTAAAAATTACAGGTAAGGTTTTTGCCGTTCATGGGAAAGCCAATCTTGTAATTAAAGTTAAAGGCATAGAATACTAAATTTTCGCTATGGCCAACTGTTTGGCCATAGCGATTTTAGCGGATAATAAATTAGTCCATAAGTTTGTTTGACGGTACTTTAGAGTAGCCGCTTCCGGTCAACGATTCCTTCAATAAATAGGTATTACCATCCGGCTGAATGACCTTTTTAATCCCGCCATCCATATAGACCGTGTTTTTAACATTGGCAAAGTAAGCAAGCTGGGGTGATATTTCCAGCTCGTTGCTAAAATAGTCTTTCGCCCCATCGACAGACGTTTTTTCAAAGTGACTGGTTGGACAGTCGTAGTAATAATGCCCGAAGGGTTCGCCGCCTTGACCGGAGTGTGGAGCTTCTTCACGGGTTAGCCGCACAAGGTTCCATGCCATAAAACCTTCGGGCTGATCTGCTCGGGCTTTAAACCTAATAACATCATCTGAGCTAGCATCATCGACATCCTTAATTTGTAGCCAAACATATTCATACTTACGCTTAAAGTTTTTGATATCAAACACAAAGCGTAAGCCCGAGGTTGTTGCTTCTGCTCGCTTTGCGGTGACTATAGGTAAGCGCAAAATAATATCGCCCTGAGCCAAGTTTACCTCTGAATACTGTGAGCCGGGTTTTATTTTCGCTGCCAATTTTAATTCAGACTCACCGTCTAGCTGATTCAACAAACTCATAGTAGCGATGCCATGCTGTGAAATATCTACTACGCTTTTATCCGGGAGCACAGAACTGCCAAATTGTTTTTCAGCGGCCAAGGAAAAGGTGAATGTGAAATTAGTGATGGCTAACTGTGTAGTTTTTTGCATATCAAAATCCATTCGACTGGGACAGGCACTCGCTTACCTATGGCGCCACCGGCTAAAGCCCGAATGATGCGACTGGAGCTTCGATTGCTAATAGCGAAGGCCCCTATCGGCGCTAAGCCTAAAGGGGCGTTTAAAAATGTACGTGATGATGATACTGTTCGGTTGGCAAATTATACCGGTCTTTACGCTGGTGTAACGTTGTTGATATTACTTGTTGCATTAATGCTATTTGGGGCAATTCCCAGTAGCGGTATATTGCTGATCCCGGTTTTTATCGCAATCACGCAGTTTCGTGAGACCGTCACGTTAACGGGCGAAAATATTGAGGCCAGCGTTGGTTTTTCGTTTTTTGCATTAGAGCGTACCAGTATGCGCCTAGACCAAATAGCGCAAATACGCACCTACATTACCAAAGCCATGGGCAACAACATGGTAGTGCTAGAGCTGTTAAGTGATAATGAAAAAGCCGTGCGCTTACCGCTGGGTATGACGGGCGGAGCGGGTAAAACCATTGGGCTTTCGCGACTAACCATGGCCGAAGCCTTATGGTTATCTAAAAAAATAAAAGCGCGCATGCCGGCAAGCCTTAAAATCAAGGTAATAGAAGAAAGTTTGTGGGATTAATTTTTTAACAGAGAGGGTTTTATGAATAATTTTTTAGCTTATGGGGCAGCTGTAGTCTGCACCCTTTTAATAAGCGCCTGCGGTAATAAGCTGCCGGGCAAAGACGATATGGTGGTGATGGGGGAGGTGGACTGGGATCAGTTAGTCACGCCGGATGAGCTGAATAAGCTTACGGATGAGGAGTTTGTAGAGCGCTATGAGGGTAAAGAAATTACTATTATGCTGAATGGCGCAAAGTGGGGTGGGGGGTATGACAGTGCAAAGGGGCAATGTTTAACTTATTTTAGTTGGCCGCAATACAATAATCTACTAGAGGAAGGTGAAGTCAGATACAAGGCGCATGTATACCTCAATCACTTCCCCGATTATGTAATTCAAGATTCACTCATAGAAGAGTTTGAAGATGCAAATGTGAGTTACCGAGGTGAAAATGATATGCCTTTTGCATTTTGTAAAAAGAAATGTGATTGGGATTCAAGTGATCCTTGGGCTTGCCCTCAGATGACCAGTTATTCAGTATTATCTGGCCGTATTTTTCTGATGTTTGACAAAGAAACGCCAATTATACGCGGTATGAAAATGCGCTTAAAAGGCTTGGCGGTGATGAAAAACTAAATAACGGCCTAAGTAAAAACCGGCCGCTAATATTTAGTATCTTAAATTTCATTCGCCTCCAGCTTTAAGCTTTGAATTGCCTTCATTTTACTGCTCTCAATTATGATGGATGCTTCACTATTATTTCTATTATTTGCTTGTCGCAATCCCACTGACTCTAAGGTCAATATGAATGTGATTTTCATTACGATTTATATTAAATACCTTACCGGAGACCACCGTGACAGGGCTTCTGGATGGGCATAGTTCTATGTTATCAGGGCTCCAATCACATTTATCGTCACAAAATTGTTTTGGTAAATTTGCGATCTTATCGTAGCTGATATGATTGCTTTCAGATTCAACAAAGCTGTTTTCAATTAGGTAATCTGGAATATCGTTAACATAGGCGCCAACCGCGACTGATGCGCCTTTAAATGTACTTCTTTCCTGATAAGTGTGTTCTTGGTAGCTTAATGTACATTTATTGGAGTTTTCACCTCCGTAGTAACCAGATTTTGACGCCGTTGCAAGCGGAGATACGGTTATTTCTTGGCCTAAGAAGCGTTGTTTTAGTTGCTCTGAAGAGAGTTTTCTTAACTCATCGGTCGATAACCAGCTGCTGGTGTTGATGTCGCCGTAAACTTTCATTTTGGCAAGGTTGGGTTTGTCGTTAGAGCATGCAATGACTAAACAGCTTAGTAGTGCAATGCAAAGCTGTTTAAATAATATCTGTAATGGGTTAAACATAAAAGTCCCAGTTTGAATCGTTTAGTTTCTGATGGCTTTCATTTGTTTGTTGTCAATGGGTACGCTACCTGCTTCACTTGATCCGTAGTCAACTTTTATCAAGGCGGAGTCATCTGCAGTAAAAAGCTCATTACCTTTTCCCGTAAAACGCAAACCCTAAGTAAAAGTTTTTGCCGATTTTTAGAGTGGGTGTCCTTGCAGGGCTTGATCCTTTGGCTTGCCCGTAGGAAAGCCCTTATTCAGTAATCACCGGTCGCGTTTTTCTGGTTTACGCCGAGGATAGTGTGACTAGGCGTGGAATGAAAATGGGCTTAAAAGGGTTGGCCTTGATGAAGGAATAATCGCTGTAGGCCTTCCCCCGCGGCTAGTAACCGTTTCGATCGTTACTGCCACTGTGCGCCTTACTTATTTGCGTGTTATCGCGACGCCACCAGCCCTTAGATAGACGTAGATAGTTTTCTTTTCTTTACCAATGCCAAATACCTTGCCTGAAATGACAGTGGTGGGGCTTTTGCTCGGGCATGCTGAGGGCACTGCGGCATTCCATTCGCAATCTGCGCTGCAAAAACTTTTAGGCAAGTCCGCAATCTTGTCGTAGCTCACAAAGCTAGAGTCACCGTCGATTCCGTTGGCTATTAAATAATCTTCTATATTGTTGATGTAGGCTGATACAATTACTGTAGGAGTGTCCGACTTCTGAAATTCTTGGTAAGTCCTTTCTCTATAGCTAATGATGCATCGGTTCGAGTTTTTGCCACCATAATAGCCTTTCTTTGATGAGAGCTTGAATCGAGAAATAGTGATTACCTTGCCTAAAAATTGTTCCTCTAATTGTGTGTCTGTGAGTTTTCGTAAGTCGTCTGTAGTAACCCAGTTGTCTTCATTTATGGCGCCAAATACCATTATTTTGTTAATGTCGGGTTTTCCTTGGTCGCAGGCTTGCAAGGTTAGCGATAGGGCAATGTACAGCGCTATTTTTAGTCTCTTGAAATTCATTCGATATCCAGTTTTCAATTTTTAATCGTCTTCATTTTGCTGCTCTCAACTATAACCGAGCCTTCACCGTTTGGAACATAACCGGTGGCCACTAAACTGGAATCGTCAATGTCTAGCCAGTCATCACCACTTTCATCACCGTAAAAGGCGAGTTGCAAATAAAACTGCTTGGCACTGCTGCTCATGTCTGTAATGCCTTTAATGTTACTGCTGTCTAGGATGTAACGAAAGCGATTGTTTGAAATATGCTCTAACTTAATAATATTCCAGTCAAGAAATGGTTCGCTTTTTTCGGTCCTAAATTTAATGGGCTCATCAGTCACGTAGTTGACTTGCTTCCAGAGCTTGGCATAAAGGTGTTTATCTTTGAAATTGTCAATATCTAACGTGAAATGTAATTTGCAGGTTTTACTGCTAGAAACGTCAGAGTAAACTGCTGGGACAGACGCTCGTTTTAAGCAGTTCTAGTAATTAGGAGCGCGCACTAAATAACTATCGGATTTTGACTCTATACATCCACTCTACCAGCGCTAAAAAATCAGAAACCCGAGAGTTATTATGTACACGCCCCTTAGCCTGATATTTTTATAACCACACCAACAGGGAAAGTCACTCTAAAAGTGACTAATTTTTGGTCCCAAAACCAGCGCCATATGCTTGGACAGGAACTACCTCAAGGTGTCGGGGATGGATTTCTCAGACCTTTAGTCTAGGGCAGGTACTCCCAATACAACCCAAAACTAACACAAGTCAGCCATCTAGAACCAATCATTATTAGGCTAAAATAGCGCATAACCATTCGACTGGGACAGGCACTCGCTTACCTATAGCGCCACCGGCTAAAGCCCGAATGATGCGACTGGAGCTTCGATTGCTAATAGCGAAGGCCCCTATCGGCGCTAAGCCTAAAGGGGCGTTTAAAAATGTACGTGATGATGATACTGTTCGGTTGGCAAATTATACCGGTCTTTACGCTGGTGTAACGTTGTTGATATTACTTGTTGCATTAATGCTATTTGGGGCAATTCCCAGTAGCGGTATATTGCTGATCCCGGTTTTTATCGCAATCACGCAGTTTCGTGAGACCGTCACGTTAACGGGCGAAAATATTGAGGCCAGCGTTGGTTTTTCGTTTTTTGCATTAGAGCGTACCAGTATGCGCCTAGACCAAATAGCGCAAATACGCACCTACATTACCAAAGCCATGGGCAACAACATGGTAGTGCTAGAGCTGTTAAGTGATAATGAAAAAGCCGTGCGCTTACCGCTGGGTATGACGGGCGGAGCGGGTAAAACCATTGGGCTTTCGCGACTAACCATGGCCGAAGCCTTATGGTTATCTAAAAAAATAAAAGCGCGCATGCCGGCAAGCCTTAAAATCAAGGTAATAGAAGAAAGTTTGTGGGATTAATTTTTTAACAGAGAGGGTTTTATGAATAATTTTTTAGCTTATGGGGCAGCTGTAGTCTGCACCCTTTTAATAAGCGCCTGCGGTAATAAGCTGCCGGGCAAAGACGATATGGTGGTGATGGGGGAGGTGGACTGGGATCAGTTAGTCACGCCGGATGAGCTGAATAAGCTTACGGATGAGGAGTTTGTAGAGCGCTATGAGGGTAAAGAAATTACTATTATGCTGAATGGCGCAAAGTGGGGTGGGGGGTATGACAGTGCAAAGGGGCAATGTTTAACTTATTTTAGTTGGCCGCAATACAATAATCTACTAGAGGAAGGTGAAGTCAGATACAAGGCGCATGTATACCTCAATCACTTCCCCGATTATGTAATTCAAGATTCACTCATAGAAGAGTTTGAAGATGCAAATGTGAGTTACCGAGGTGAAAATGATATGCCTTTTGCATTTTGTAAAAAGAAATGTGATTGGGATTCAAGTGATCCTTGGGCTTGCCCTCAGATGACCAGTTATTCAGTATTATCTGGCCGTATTTTTCTGATGTTTGACAAAGAAACGCCAATTATACGCGGTATGAAAATGCGCTTAAAAGGATTGGCTGTAATGAAAAACTAATATTAGCGGCCTGTATAAAAACAGGCCGCTAATATTTACTTTAGAGAGTCAATGGTATCGCCATCTACCAATGCATAGGCAATTGCTTGTGTATCTTGCTTAATAAGGTATTCGCGGCCAGCATTGTCAGCATAAAAAGCAAACTCTAAATAAAACTGTAATTGTGAATTTGTTTCATCCCAAGTGGATTCATCCTTTAAACCCTCAATTCTATTTAAATCAATATCTAATGTATATTGGCTGCCGTCCTTTCGCAGTTTAACTAAATTCCATTCACGGTATTGGCCTGTTGTGGCTAACTTATATTTAAACGATCTATCCCATGTCGCCTCTCGTTCGGCAACGCGCACCCAGATATAGACATCAGAAAAATGATAGAACTGCATAGCAAAACGTATGGTGTGCTGTGTTTTGCTCGGCTTTTGAACAACCGATAACCGACTGAGTTCAGGGAGGTTGATAAATGCTTTTTGACTCTCAATAAGGAGGTTAGCAGCACCGCCATCTTCATCTATATGAATATGGTCTAGCGCTACTTGTGATTTCTCGCTTAGGTAATCCAAGAATATTTTGCTTTCTGAGCCTTTTTTAGAGATTACAAAGTCGCCTGGCTTTTCGTCATCTGCGTGAATCAGAATTCGACCGGTAATAACAGCTTCGTCAGTGAAATCTTCCTCCCCTATTTTTTTATTTTTCTTACCGAAGGTAATATCAGAATCCTTAAAGGTGATTAAATTCACTTCATCATCGGCGCCCGCCTTGGTAATAGCATCCCTAAAGCCAATGGCGCCGGTAAACTTGGGATCTTTCAGTCCGAAAAATGGCAAATAAACTTTAATGGGCTCACCAAAAGCAAATAATCCCGATGTCTTTTCAAGATAACAGTTTTCAGCTGTTTGACCATCCCCCCAGCGAATAACAACCGGATCATCGGTACTAATATTTTCTAACCAGCGCATATAGTGAAAGAGTGAGATCTGCTTGTTGCTGAGTTCAAAAACTTTTGCCTCGGCTAAATCGTAACTCCAAGTAAATACTGACAGTTGCGCACCTACGGGGGCTTTAAAGCCTAAACTACCTTTAGCTCCGGGAGTGCACCCAAAGGATTCGCCCGGCCCTTTGGTAAAGTCATAGCTAAACTCTGTTTCGCCAGTCAGTTCGGTCGTGATTTTGGCGCCAATGTAAAGCTGTAACTCTGCAAGCTCAAAAATGTCTTTTATGATTTTCCCCCAGTAGTAATCTTCTAAGGGGCTTTTAGCATTTTTAGTGGAAATTCCATTTTCTGCATGATCAAGCATTGCTGTCCAAACGGCCTGTAAGTTGAATGTCATGCTTGCACTAGAATTCCCTGTTAATGATAGCTTGAGTTTGGCAATATCTTCTTCGGGTGTATTTTTTACTGCGTCTGCTGCTTTTTGACAATACTCACCTTCAACGCCGATGTTTAACGAGCCTTCTAATTTAAACAGTATGTACCAGGCGATAAAGCTTAAAAACGGAATGGGTAGTGGTTGCGGTATTGGCGGTAACGTTTTTGCTGCTTTTAACGATACCGCATCCAAACTTAGTGAGCCCTTCTTAGAGCCAGAGGAATCTGCTTTTGCACTTTTTACGAGGTCGGTGAGCGATTTTTTTAGATTGCCACTTGTTTCCGTGTGGGCTTTGAGTCTTTCTGCTGTAGTTGCCCCGAGGGCGGTATTCAAATGTCGAGCCCTAATGAGATTGTTTTCTTCCTTGATTGCCTCGACATGCTTTTTTTCTCCTTCTTCGTCTTTCCCTAAAGCAAACTCCAACACTTGGCTGTATATATAGGCCGTGATTTCGTTGAGTGTTTCGTATTCTGCGTTTTTGATCTCGGCTAAAGTTTTACCAAAGTCGGTGCCTTGACCAAAGCCTGCGACGGCATAAGCTGCGCAAATTTGCGGTACATTAAGTGCGCTTAAAATTTTGAAATATTGCTGCCCGTACTGATTGACTAGCTCACTTTCGCTTTTACTGGAACCCTTTGCTTTGGCCTTTTTGGCACTAGCGTGTTTGGCTTTGTTGAGATTGTATGCAAGCAGAGAATAAACCACCGTGACGGCAAACCAAATGGCAAAATTGGTTTTTTTAGGGTCTGGTTGGATTGGGTGAATAATTTCTTCCAACTTGTTTATTTTTTTAATTAACGTTGTTGGATATAGACCAATATAAATAAGCTCTCCCTCTTTTTCACCGCTTACGATAGGGTTGCGTTTCCAGGTATGGTTACGGGCGGATTGAGGGACATTTGTGTCGGTCCAAGGGTCGACAGCATCCATATCTTCTCGTAGTTTTTCGCTGTACTCGTCAATAGGACCGGTATCTCTCCAAGAGAAATCACTATTACGCGCCCAAATTTTTATATAGCTGCCGCATTCCAGTGTTAGTACATCATGTTTAGTGGCTTTTTTGAGCAGCATTTCGCGCTTGTTTTTATAGTCCTCTTCGCTTTCATCATTACGCACAGTAACAGTGAATTTGTAAAGCACATCATTCCCATCTACCTTGATGTGTACGGGCAAGGATTCCGTTACTTTTTTGCGGCTAGTTTTACCGCTTTTTTCGAACAGTGCGTTACGCTCTAGGCTAAGTTCAGCTGTGTATTGGTTTGTGCCGTTGGCTTGGGCGGTATCATTGCCTATTTTTCCTAAAAACCAGCCGGACTTTTGTGCGTCGTCTACCACGTAGCCGTTGTTAGCATTAACCCGCCGCTTATTACTACCTATGGTGGGAGGCTGTAAAAATGCCCAAGTGGTAATGTTGGGTAAATCTTTGGCTGTTTTGGGCGGTTGTTTAAGCGAAACTTTGCAAATAATCGTTTGTGTTACGGCATCGGCAATTAAGCCTACTCGCTTCAATTTTATTTGCTTGCCGGTTTCGCGGTTGGCGACTGCTTTTTGATTATCCATACTGCAGTATTGTTTGTATTCCATGGGGGATGCCGCTTCGCTGGCATCGATACAAACCACTTCAAAGGTGTCTTTTTTTGATTGCGCTATAACACGATCTAAATTATTTTTTTGTTCTTCGAGGAGTTGATCTACATCTTTTACACCTTGATTGTTAACTTTGTTTGGCTCGTAAGGTGTAAAAGATACGTCGTGGTTTAATGTTGTTGCATCGCTATGGCGCTTAACTTTGGGCAGTGCGTATACAGTAGTGAAATCATCCAGTTCGTCGTTGGACCAATAGATGTCGACATCTTCCCATTCTTCTACCGGTGAAGCTGTAACGGTGGTTGGGGTTTTATTGCTAGTCATGGTAAATCCTTATGCGCTTGCCAGCGGTAAATCGTCATAGATAAAAGCGTTTTCGTCATCGGTAGTGTCAGCAGTTGTACCCTGCTGGGTTTCTTGCGCCAAGACGGATGAGTAGGGCACAATTTCAAGTGCCTCTTGCTGATACTGCTCGTCATAAAAACCGATAGCGATATTCTGACTAATTGGCAGCATTACTTTGGTTTGGTCTGCGGCTGTAAGCTCAAAATGGTAGAAACGATGCGCAGGCTCCTTGGTGTAGGCTTCAAACTGCCAAGCTTTTTCGCGTTCAAGCAATGTTTGTTCTTCATCCGTTAGGCTTAGTGAAAAATACTGCGCTGGGAAGTGATAAGCCTTGGCGGCGGCCACTGATTCTGGTGCTTCTTTTTCTTCTATCCACGGTTTAAGTTCTTCGCTTTCTAGCGGGGGAAGCGTTAGCACTTGGCCAATTTGAATAATATCGGGGTTGCTGATTTTATCTTTGTTAGCATCAAAAATAGGATTCCAGCTAGGGTAACCATATTTATCGGCTATGGCGCTTAGGTTATCGCCTTTACGCACAGTGTAGGTTTGAGGCGCTAGTTTTTTGGGGATACGTTGCTTCTGGGCCGTTTTTAAAAATTTATAAAAAGCCGCTTTTACACCCTCATCGAATGTTTCGGGCGTATCGTTTTGGGTAACGGCTTGCGCGCTATCGGTTCCACTGGACGCCCACACCGGACTTTGGCCTTCAACAAACCCACTTAAGACAAGGCATTGTTTTAAGAAAGCGACAGACAACTTTTGCGGCCCATCAGCATGTACCGACCATGGGATGTTGTCTAGGCAGCCATTCGCTTCAAGCGTAGAATCGTCGGCACCAGGCAACAGCATAAAACGGCTGGGCATAATATTAGGATCATTACGGGGATCGCTAACAAAAGCAAGGTCACATAGGGTGTCGTAATTTAGCTGCAAAGCTTCGAATCTGGCAGCCTCATACCCTTTACTCGCTTCTGTTTCCAATAATCTATCAACAACATCCTGCAAACAAAAAACATTACCAACACCAATCACCAGTTTGTTAACTAAGTTAGGGGCAAAGCTGAGTTTGTCTGGTGGGCCTGCGGTGGGGCCGCCGCCACCGGCTTTTTCAAATAAACCGCCTAAACCTTCTGCGCCCTTATCGAATAGACCGCCGGCACCGGCACTGATTGCACCGGCCGCGTTAGTGCTGATTTTACCAATACCTTCGTTAACCACAGCAGCAACTTGTGGCGGCAGCTTTTGACTGACTTTGTCTTGCAGGCTTTTAACTTCGCCACCAATCTTGCTATCGATAGCGCCTTGTATGCGCGCTTTACTGGCCCCTTGTTGATCTTTTAGGAATTCGTCGGTATTGCCGTTTTTGATGGCAGCTATGCCATCGCGGGTTGTTGCGCCGGCGGTTGCGCCAAACTTTTCTTCGACTTTACTGCTGGCGGCATCGGTGCCTTTGGCTTCTAGATTGGCACTTTGCTCGGCAACAAAAGCATCGACATTACCTTCGCGTACAGCTTGAGCGCCATCGCGAAACGCTTCGCCGCCACTGGCACCAAACTGTTCTTCTACTTTGCCGGCCGCTGTGTTTAGGCCTTCTTGATATTTTGCTTCTACGGCGGTGTCGGCTTTGAGTTTTAGTTCATCCCCTTGCTGCTGGATAAAAGCTTCGGGGTTGCCTTCGCGCACAGCGGTAACGCCTTCGCGAAACGCTGCGGCGCCACTGTCGCCAAATTGCTCACCAAAGGCATTGGCGGCTTTGTTTACGCCTTCTTGAAATTTAGCTTCGCCCTGGACCTTAGCAACGCCTACCGCTGCCGTACCAGCAGCACTAACAAACGTCTGGTCGCTGTCTTCAAGGGCTTCTTTTTTGATACCAAAAGTGTCTTCAAACTCTTTATCACCCATTTCGGCCAGCATTTCTTCTTGCGTAGCCACTTGCTTAGAGGTGTAGCCAATATCCATGTCAGCCATTGCGGCTTTCTTTTCTTCTAGACTTTTGGCTTTTTCATTTGCGGCGCTGTTAACGTCAATGCTGGGTTTGCCCGTAAAGGCTTTGTCGCTATCTTTGAGGTCTTCTTTTTTGATGCCGAAGGTATCGGTAAATTCTTTATCGCCCATTTCGGCGACCATATCCTCTTGGCTTGCCACTTGTTTAGTGGTGTGGCTAATGTCCATATCCGCCATTAGCGCCTGCTTTTCTTCCAGCGTGGCGGCTTTTTTGGCGGCACTTTGCTCTAGTGTGGCCTGCATGCGTTGCTGCTGGGCAAGTTTGCGTGCTTTTGCTATTTCGGCAGGACTCAGGTTTTTGGCTCCCTCACCGGCAGCTTTTAAGTCATCCATTTCACTCATTGTTTAGCTCCCGTAAACTTCTTTTAATTTTGCTTTGGTCAGTGGGCCTGGCACGCCATCGACATCCAGTTTGTGGTGTGCTTGAAACCCCTTAACGCCTGTGCGAGTTTTAGTCCCCATAATGCCGTCGGCAACGCCACAGTCAAAGCCCAGCGCATTGCAGCGCGCCTGCACGCCGCTTAGCTCTTCCACTGGGTCTAAATAGGTTAACTTGGCCTTAAATGTGAAGTCTGGCTCTTGAGAGTCGGGTTTAGTGTATACATCCAAAATGGCGTCGCATTCAGTGCCTTCAGTCATCTCTAGCTCTAGCATGCCTTTGCCATCAGTCATGGTGTCTATTTTTTCGCCACCCATGTCAACGACTATTCGCGTATTGGCTAAAGCTTTACCCGACAACGATTCGACCTGTAAGCGGAAGTATTCCCGAGGCTTTTTAACGCAAAAAATATGTGTTCGCCCCGAGCGCACCGATATTTTTTTGCCATCAATATCAGGAATGATGATTTCATCACCCTCAAAAATAATATTGGGGTCTGGCCTGAGTGTTTTGAAATCGGCGTTGTCGGGGTGGCTGTAAAGCGCTTCCATTGAGCCGTAATTGTATTGTTTGGCAATGCGGGTCAGGGTTTCGCCTTGGGCGACGGTATGGATGGTGGGCATGGGAATCCTTTTAGGTTTAGCGCTTTGCAATCGTTAGTGCTAATTTGAATCATATTACGTTTTACGTTCCGTTGTAAGCCTGATAGCCCTAGCTATGGGCTATCAGGTTTTAAGATATTGCACCAGTTGGGTGGGTTATACAATATATGGTGCATAGGGGCAGAGGAAAAAATACTGTATCCAATAATACTTGCCTCCTGCTCCCTCAACAGAGCTGCTTAAAGCGTTGCATGCCACCTTTGGCGCTTTGTTGAAAAAGTAGGCGCGCTAGTCTAATTGGACAAACAATTATTGCCTCGCCCCTACAGCTTTACTACGATGCGCGTTTAGCTGGAAAGCTGCGCGGTAAGGCCGATGATGGAGCTGGTATTTGTCCTCTGCAAGGCAATATACAACCTTTTTTACCGAAATATGCCTTTGTAAATAGCATAGGGTCGCGCGCTGTGTGAGAGGTTACCGCGCTTTTCTACTGTAGGCACCGCTGCCAATAGTTATGCAAATAGTGTAGCAATTGTACCTGCGCCCAGCATGTCGGCGAAGGCGGCTCCCGCCAGTAGTGCCATGCTCCCTGCTAGCTACCCATTGTCCGGCATCGGGGCTTGGGCGGTGTAGTCGATGGCAATGTCAGCGGTAATTATGTTGGCGACTAGGTTAAGCCGTGCCGCCCATTTAACCACCAATATTCTGGCGGCTAAACCGTCCCTCAGTAGGCGCTTTGCGGCAATATTTTATTTGAATTGATAGTACAGCGGCGGCAAGGTCTAAGTCTGCGCTGTTTCACCCTGCGGGGGCAATAGGCCGGCAACTATCCTGACACAGGGGGGGGGAGGTTAAAGTGCAAGGTGATTTCCCCAGATATAACCGGGGTCCCTGCATTTTTATTCGCTGCTGTCGGATACTGTTTTACATGACCTTATGAAAAGTGCTGCGCTAATTATGATGGGAAATGAACCGTAAATGAAGATGAATAGAGCACTAAAAATAATATGACTAGACGTAATACCCACAAGCAGGCTCAAAATTACTATCCATGCCAATGTAAATGTAGCCAAACAAAAGTAAGTCATAATAAACGACGCTGATTTACTGTTTTCTACTTTGCGACCCATTATGGGAGCCAACAAATAGCCCGTGACAAATAAGATACTAACCGGAACTATGAGAACGGCTAGGTCGTGGGTATACATGAATGGGCCTGACGTCATTAAAAGCAGGCAAGGTAATCCATAGAATAGCGTTATATGCTGAGTAGGCCTTAAACATTGCTACACGATATACGTTCTTAATTGTCTCCAACTATTTACCACAGCTACAGGCGACTTGTTACGACGAGGGGCGAAAAGGGGCTTGTCTCCTATTTTTTATTTTTAGTCTTGAATTTTAACTAGTTTTTTGTTTCAGGTAGATCGTCAAATAGATAGGTGTCATTAGGATAAATGGTGCGAAGGCTAATACATTGACAAAAAACCTAAAGGCTTCGTCAAAGCCTAAGCTTCCTGGTCCAAAGTTTACTCTAATAATAAAGTAGCCAATAATAAAAATGGAAATGATCAAGCTTACTATTAAAGTGGTTCCGCTGGCTTTACCTACTATAGCTTTTGTTAAATATATCAGTAGCCATAAATTTGCGGCTAAAGCTATTGCGTTAAATATCCAGAAGTAGTCGGTATGTAGAGTTCTCATTTTAATAGGCTCAAGTCACGCTAAGCGTTTTTAGCATTGTTAGGGTTGGGTAAAGGTTGTGGGGGGGCTTCGGCAATCATAAGGCCATCCCCTAGTGGTGCTGCAGCATAATAATGCCTGCGCCTGCTGACTTATTGATAGTTAAGCGCCTTGTTGGTTAATTTGGCTTTCACAATTTGGTCGGCGAGTCGTGTTGTTTCGGGTAGACGGTGTTTTGGGGTGAGTTTTAAAATCCACTGGGTGGCCGTTTCCAGTGAGATGCGGTGGCCAATAGAAACGTAAATGGGGTTAATGCCGGTTTGTGTTCTGAGTACATTGCCGATCACTTCGCCGTTATCGTAAAGAGGGGCGATGGCGCCTCTTTGTGTTTCGGGTGTTTCAAACTCGCCCAGTAATCGTGTTTTGCCACAACCGATGGTGGGTACATCAAAAATTACGCCTAAATGGCAGGCTAAGCCAAAGCGTTGTGGGTGGGCGTAACCTTGGCCATCGCAGACAACTAAGTCGGGTTTGTTTTGTAATTTCGCAAAGGCTTTAATTAACGATGGCAGCTCCCGAAACGAAAACAGACCTGGGATATAAGGGAATTGCGCTGTATCTTCCGCTGTTGCCGTTTCAATAACCTCTAACGTCTCAGCATTAATAATAGCGACTGCGGCAATGAGCTTGTCGCTTTCTTTGGCGTAGGCCACATCAACACCGGCGACCCGTTTAATCGTGCTGAATTGGTCCTCCTTTACAACTTTGGCGGCTAGGTCTTGCTGCAGCTTTAAGGCTTCGGCTTCTGGTAGGTTCCATTGATGGTGGATGATGGGGTTCATTGTTTTACCCTATAGGTGGTGCTATTCCCACTCGGGTGGGGCGTAGCTTCTTTTATCTGGAATTGTCGGGACGATTGTAAATTACTAAAAAAGGGTAGGGTCTATGTGTTACTTGAGCTAAGCGTATCAGGCTGAACTCACTGCCTCTATAAGTATTCTGTATCAAATGTGAGGTTTGGATACAGGTTGCTTAGTGTTTCTATATCCTCATTTTTAATATTTGGGCAGTCTTCGAGGGTTATTACCTCAAGTTGCTGTAAAGATGCTTGAATTAGCGCTTCCGCTGAAATATTGCTATCGGTAATACTCAGTTTTTTCGTGTCTTGAAGTGCTCCCCATTGGCTTATCGTTAGTAAAAATTCATTTGTAATCCCAGAGCCTGCCAGTATCGCTTTTTGGGCAAATTTTTTACTGCGGATGAGGGTGTAGCTAAGCGGTGCTTGTAGTGGCAGGGATATGTCTCTGATGTTGCCGGAATCATCGTAAAGGATTACGTATGGCCTTTTGTTGGGGGGGGAAAAGTATTGTAGCTCTATTGCCCCGTTAGATAGCCAGCTGGTGCGATGATCTTCCATTACAAGTTCTTTTAAAAAACCGTTTGGGTGATATCTGGTTGTCGGATCAATTTCCGAGCCCTCATCAAAAGATACTTCTTCTGCTAATTTTCCATCAATAAAAAGAAGGGCAGTGCCTGTAAAGGGAGTTCCTTTGTAATGAAATTCCATGTCATCATTAGGTAATTCTATTTCTTCAATATGCGAGGCTTCTATAATTGGTGGCCGCTTCGGTAGCACTAGAGGGCTGTTTTCTATATCTAGCATGTGGCCATTACGCCATAAGAAGGTACCCTCTAATTCGCCCTCTGGATTAAATTCAAAGGTGTACCCGTTAAATGGGCTATTATCTAGGGTGGCGATGGCGTTAATGGTATCTAAATAGTTTGCTAATATTTTCATGATTTATCCAGCATTGAGCCAGTTGGTATTCTAATAAGGGGCGAAAGTATTTGGGTGCAGTTATTGCACGCAGGAAAGTCGGTTAAGCGTTTGGCTTTTCTGAGTTTCCCATCTGTTGTTGAGCTATCGTCTTCATTGCCTGCGAGGTGGAATGTTGCAACTGTAATATGATCTTTTTTAGGTTTGCTCGCGTGGCGCTCTAAAAATACTAAGGCATCATTAACCGCTTGTACTTCGGCGTGTAGACCAGGCGCTTTATTGCCAGTGTTCCAGTCAGGTCCGTTTGTCCAGTGACCTGTGCGAGGAGCGTTTGGGATTAATCCGTCTGGTAAGCTTACAATGGTATGAAGCGCACTTTTTATTTCTTTCTTAACCGCTCCATGAGCGTTTATCTTCGTGACAGTCTTAAATAGTCCTAGATACTCTTCAATTAGTTGACTAAAATCAATATGTTTTATTTTGTTGAGTTCAATGTGACTTTCTTTTGGCCAAGTTTTCGGTTCGGTTCCATTGGTTTGATCTACAGCTTGGTAAATATCGCCTTTATCGGTTACCCGCACTGGCCCCAAGCTATCGGGTTTAATATATAGATCAAATTTACCATTTGTTGCTTCGAGAAAAAGCTTAAGAAACTTATCTAGGTCATTTTTGGTAGGGTTTGTTCGAATGCTAGATATTTTTCTAGATATTTTGCTAGCATTATACCCTAACTTGTGAAGGCAAGTTTGAGCTGCAGCAACACGCGACTTGGGGAACCCAGTTGGATTCTTTTGAATCGCACCCACCACATTTTTTCTGATATTGATGTCGACGCTTTCAATATCTACATCAATAGATGCTTTACTCTTTGCGCTAGCAAAATATTCCGTATCGTTATTTTCGGTGAATTGAACGTCAATGGTAGCCTTGAAAGTACACTCACTGGTTATTCAGTCACCGGCGGGACTTTAGGGGGGGAGCAGGATATTTGGTTTCATCTTAAAAGTATCCGTCCAAATAGCACATGTATCGGCCTGGCTGATATTCACCGTAAGATACAATAGCTGTCGAAAATTTACTTATATCATTGAGCTTTATGTATCCCAGTTTTAGACCCTTTTTTCTTCCGTTATAAATCTTTATTCCGTCAAAGTCAGTTACTTGCAGTTTGAGGGCGTTTGCGACGTCTTCTGGATTGATCTGCGGGAACTCTTTACTTATATCCATTGCTGGTTGTATCTCTCTCAGCTTTATAAGCTCGAAATCTCCGTTAATTGAAATGAATATGCTGGCTGACGATGCTAATTCAGGTTCGCCGCTGAATATGTAATCGCTATTAATTGTGTTTTGTAGGTTCATTTGATTTCTATTAATCAACCTAATTTAACCAACTCAATCCTTTTCAGTGCTTTCTACGTTAAAAAATCACTTCATCTCTAGACGTTAAGGTTGGGTTAGCGCTCAAGTTCTTGCACAAATATTCAGGTTTTCATATGCTAGTTTCATTTTTCTCGGTGCTTATATTGATATGCTTATTATCTTATACGCTCAATATCTGTTTTTCAGCTTGAGGAGTTTTTTATTGGATATGATGAAAACTTATAAAGTTTTCATCATATCCAATACTTCCAGTTCCTCCTGCGTATACCCGCCTTTAAGCGCAACTTTGAACTTCACATATTGTTTTTCATAACCCGGATATTCTGAAAGCACACCTTCTTGCTGCTGACGAGTGCCAGGAATGGCTAAATCTTCAATGGAGTTCAGTATTAGTTCAGCTTTTGCTGATTGAATAAAAGGCCTCATTGACTCTTGAATATAACGTAATTCGTTGGATGGTTCTGGTATGTTTAAGTATACTTGCTCAAGGTTTATAGCTGCTTCTTTAAGTGCACTTGTTTTCATTTTACTAATTATCCGTCAGCTGCCCAGCTTTGATAAGTGGTGCTAAATTGGTGGCGGTTGGTGATTAAACGAATGGCCGCCTTGTATTTCACGATATGAGATTTCCGTTGTCATCTATTAACAGGTCTGTACTCTTAATCATACTCATAATTCTTTCAGTAAAATATTTGTAATTGGTCCTATTTTAGTTTTAGGTATTCCTTTCAGGGCTGCTTATTCATACGCAGGCGATCCAATAATTGATTCAAACCCAATAGTCTTTACCAAGGCCTCTTTTTTTATCTTCGCTCCAGTAAAGTTTGCCTCGGTAATATCAGCGCCGTCGAATATGCAGTTAGTAAAATTTGAGCCGTAGAGGAAAGCACCTTTAAAGCTTGCGTTTTTGAAATTACAGTTTTCAAAGTTTGATTCAGCAAGGCTTGTGCGGCAAGCTATTGAATTCTCAAAGTTCACGTTATGAAATACCGCCTCGTCGATTTCTGCCTTAGTTAGTTCTGCATTCGTAAAGTCGGTATTTTTAAAGTTTGACCCTGATAATCTAGCGCTTCTTAAATCAGCACTTTTAAAACTGCAGCCATCGAATTCTGTATCCGTGATAACAGACTCGACAATGACTCGGTTATCAGCATTTAATTGATAAAATGACGATTCATCTACTATAAGTTTTTCGCCGTCTGTTCCAGAGCTTTCGTACCAAAGCTCGTGAAGCTCTATGTATTTATTCAATTCAGAAGTGTTCATTTGGAGTCTCTAGTTTAGTTCTGGTGGCCACCAGCGAATCTGATCTTGTAGACCTTCATCGGATATTGCTTTACGTAAAGCGCGATAGTGTTCAGGTGTTAAGTTTGAGGTGTCGAGCATCACTTTTTCGTTTTTGGCAATCTCGGACTTAATCTTTTCCACGTCTCTTTCAAGCTTGGAACCACCTTTTTTAGGGGGCCACCGGGAGTCGAAAGCTTTGACATCCCAGACAATACCTTCTGCGTCGATGAATTCGCCTCCGTCCGGCCGCGGGTCTCTTGTTATTGGCCCTTTAATGTGTCCGCTTTCCTCAAGCTCAATACCTACTTGTTATTGGCCCTTTAATGTGTCCGCTTTCCTCAAGCTCAATACCTACTCTTGCTTCTTGCCTCGTTTTGTCTGTTATTTTTCCGTTATGAGCGGGGTCCGCTGCAAGCGTCTCAAGTCTTTGTTCTCGAGGAACATTCGAAGCTGGTTTATTACTCACTTGGTCTTTTGGCGGAACCTTACTTTCTCGCTCAGGTGAAACTTTGGCCTCTAGCGCCTCAGGCTTGTCAAATTGACTTTGGATTTTAGTGCCTGTCTTACCTTTAGCTTTCTTAAAACTCGCTTTTTTACGCAATGCGGCTGCCAATTTTTTAAATAGCGCTCCCAGTTTTTTCAGTTTGCTTAAATGCTTAAGTTTACTGGCCGCAACGACTGTAGCGCCTGCGCCCAGGGTTAAAGCGGTGATTAGTACATCGAATACCAGCTCCATAGCCATTTCACTGCCGAACTCTGCGGTTTCCAGCGAATGCTGCGCAAGGATGAAGTCTTTAGCAAAGCTCAGAAGAGTTTTCTGGGTATCGGTGTCGTCCCATACGAAATTGGCTAGTGCTTGGGCGGTGGCTAGGTCTTGTTTTGTAATGGACCTAGGGTCTACCCCTATAATGTCGGCAAGGTCTTTAAATTGTTTATCTGAGAAGCTTTGGTTAAAGGCTTCAAAATATGAACGGTCGTCGGTGTTTTGCCAAGCCTCCCAAGCTGATGTCGCAGCTTTGTTAAATACCTGCATTGGGGCAAAGTCGGCAACGTCTTTAACAAAAGTGGCAAGCCCAACGGTAAAGTTCGCTACACCGCGCATTTTAGCTTTTTCGTATTCCCAGTGGCGTTCGAGAAAGCCCATTTCTTTAAGCCGCGCTTCAATGTCTTTGGTTTCTTTGCGTTCATTGACCAGTATTTGTTCTAGAACGCTTTTGATTTCTGTTCGTAGTTGCTTAATTTCGGTGTCGCTTGACTCTTCACCGTAGATAATTGCGCGGCCTACGGCGTCCGCTAATTCGGCACAAATTTGGTTTTTGGAGGGATAGGCAGTGTTGTGAATATCTTACGGTGTGTCCGAGATTATTAGATCAGAACGCACCACCGGGGTAAGCTAAATTACGGGCTGGCCGTAACGTCCTAAAATCGACGCTCTCAGGGTGATCGTATATTGCAACGTAAGATCTAAGGCCATAATATAGAGCAATTTTGCTTAATGTGTTGCCTTGTTTGATCGTATATTCCATTTGTTATTTCCCAAATCGGCTGTTTTAGTGTCGTATGGAGGAGCTGCTCACATCAAGCGCCTTAGGTGAACTTTGCAGCTTGGGTGATAACAAATTTTGCAGCGTTAGGCGATCTTGATCTGACAAATCATCCATATACTGAAGTTGATCTTTAGTTAAAGGGTTCTCTCCATAAAATACTTCATTATTAATAAGAAGCATTTCATATATATCATCCTCAGTGACACTATCGAAAACAAGTACCTGTACAGCAGTGCCATCGAGAGATAATACTCTGTAACCCTGCCTGTACAGATTATCTCGAAAAATAAACCACTCATATTTTTGGCCAACAAACTCTACTTCTGCAAGCGGGAGGTAATAAAAGGGTTCCGGGTGAGGTCGTAGCATATATGCGTACAAGTACTGTTCATCAGCATAGTGGGTTTGCAAACGATTTATGGCGCGAAAAGCCCCCTCACTTACGACCTTATCTAATGTCGTGTATTCGCCTGTACCCAAATGGTATAGGTTACTTATACAGCGGGTATACACCGGTTTATCTAGCCTGCTGGGATGGAAGAGCCGACTTTTTACTGGCAAGCAAAGTTGGCCTTGCTGCCGATCAAGTAATATCGGTAGGGCAATATTAGTCGAAGAGGCTTTTTCACAAGCGCTTACCTCTAGGAGCGGCGCTAGAAGTCCAAGAGTGCCAAAAACAGCCTGGAGTAATATGCTGATCAAACTTTTCTTTGTATTTTCCATAGGCGAGTAGTAACTCTTCCGTACTGTGAGGCTATGAAGCCTCTGTTCATATAATCATTTAAAAATGTCCAGCTAGTTTGTCTAGCAAAGCCCGACTCGATTTGTCCGTAACTTCCGCTTGATGAAGTCTTTCCGTGCTGATCGTACATGGCATAGGTTTCGGAGCTGGCATCACTATTATCAATAATGAGCAGTAGGGTGTGGAAATCATCACTTACGGAAAAATAATAAGCGTGTTTTCCTCTGCGGTCTTTGATGTCATTGTCCAAGTGAGTTTTTAAGGCCGAGCCGTTAGCAAGTGTGACAACTCGGTACATGTTCTTTTGGAGATCAGTTTCATCTTTTGTCGCAATGCGCAAGTTATGGTCAACATTGTAAACGGTGAAAGTAAAGGTGCTTTTAGTGAGCCCCAGTCGTTCAAAATCCGCTCCGCGATCTTTTGCTCCCTTGTTGGCAAATCCTACTTTATTGCGTCTTTTGTGACTTTTATCTACCGAGTAAAAGTGTGTTGTATCATTGAGGAGAGCTGATATGCCGCGTTCGGCGGCAGACATGCAATAGTTGCCGGCGTATTCCGACGGTGAATGGTTGTCTGCAAACTTTTTTAAGAAGTCTATTTCATCTGTTAGGCGCTTAATCTCTTGGCTCGAAAATACATCCTGAAACACCGAAATGGCGATTTTTCCACACAGAAGATTTTTGTATTCGCCTGTATCAAGATCTGAATGGTCGTCATTCGCTAAAAAATCAATCTCAAAGCTTTGGTCGTGATTGTCCACTATGTCTATACTTAATTGGAACTTTTCTCCAATCTCCGAATATGTATCTTTAGCTGGTGATACAGTGGTATTTTTAGCGTTTGCTGAGAGTCTTGGTCGAATTAAGCCGTCGCCGTCATAAGTTGACTTGCCCTCTGATATATCCAGCGATAAGGTAGTTTTTCCGGGGCTGGCTATTATTTCAACAAGTTTGGTTGTGCGTTTAGATGAATCGATTTTTGCTGAAAGTGTGACAGTTTTTCCTGATTCAATAAACGCCGCAAGCTGTTCCTGTGTTACCCCTGTTTTTTCAAGTTTAAGAAGGGGGATAAACTCATCATATTCTAAGTTGGGTAGAGAAAAAAGGGTCGCTTGAGTTGAAGTCAATAGAATTTTGACCATGTTTATTTCCCTGTTTTGGCAGTTAGTTCAATTTTAAAATTGGCGCTGCTGACTGCAATTCCTTTCAGCACGTTGTTAGGTATGATTGAGCCTTGATGCATGAGCGTTGCATCTGATTCAGTAAAGTCAATGTCAATCGTTTCTTCAAAAATGGAGTTTTCGATGACTAGGAAAAAGGTCTGGCCGATAGGTAATCTTTGCAAGCGTTTGCCATTAATATCTACGTAGTAAGCGTCAGAAACTTGCTTTTCAGTATCGTTGTTGTCGTTTTCATTGTTGTTGCCAGTTGTGCTGCCTTTGTTAGTGCTTTTTTCTGAGGTGTTATTGTGTCTCTGTGTTGAAGAGTTGTGGTTGGCGGTGTTAGTAAGGTCTGACTGATCAAGGTTGGGGAGGGTGATTTCGCTATCGCTAGGGGTAATGCCTTGGGCGCCGGTATCGCTGGCTGCTGATGAACTTGAGCTGCTGGCATTATCTGTGGGGTTGCTATTGGTGGCCGTGTTTTCGGCTTCACCACCATCAGCTTTGCCCTTCGACTTAGCCGGCTTACAGCAATCGCTACCGGTTTCACACAGCTGCAACGTATCACCACCAAAATTGGGGAATGATACTTTGCAAGCGCCTTCAATAATCCCATCTACCCGTGCGATGCCGTTGGCGTCGGTGGTGCCTTCGTATTCTGTGCCCTGCGGGCAGATAATAAGGTAGTCTTCGTCGGCTACGGGCTTTTCCTGGTCGTCGACCAGTTTCACTTCAACATAAGTGAGCCCTGGCGGTGCTGGGGTACAGCAATCGACTTCGGTTGAGCACTTGTGGACGCCACTACCTTCAATATCCGGG
>NZ_CEXWTU010000050.1:0-24510 GCF_982758155.1 Marinagarivorans sp.
CCAAATTGCAGCGCGCGTGCAAACCGGCATATCTCTCGCTGAACAAGGCTTCACCAAAGAAATTATCCCTGCCTACTACAGCGTGAAAGAAGCGGTTTTCCCCTTCAATAAATTCCCATCTGTAGATCCAATACTTGGGCCAGAAATGAAATCCACAGGCGAAGTCATGGGCATTGGCGATACCTTTGCCGAAGCTTATGCAAAAGCACAATCCGGTGCCGGGTCCCAAATCCCTACATCCGGTAAAGCTTTTGTCAGCGTTCGCGACTTCGACAAAGACGATGTGGTTATCGTAGCTAAAGAGCTTGTAGACCTTGGCTTTGAATTAGTCGCCACCCGTGGAACTGCCGCTAAATTATCTGCCGTGGGTATTAGCGTAACGACAGTGAACAAGGCCACCGAAGGTCGCCCACACATTGTCGACATGATAAAGAATCGCGAAATTGCCTTGGTGATCAACACCACCGAAGGTGAGCGCGCTATTAAAGATTCTGCCGCCATTCGCCGAAGCGCCGAAACCAACCGCGTTTACTACACCACCACACTGGCCGCCGCTAATGCCATTTGCATGGCACTACGTTTTGGCGAAGAACGGCAAGTCCGTCGCTTACAAGACCTGCACAAGGAATTAGTCTAATGTCCCTAAATAAAGTCCCCATGACAGTGCAAGGCGCCCAAGCCTTGCAGGACGAACTCGACAACCTTAAACGCGTGGTACGCCCACGCATTGTGGCAGCCATTGCCGAAGCCCGTGAGCATGGTGATTTGAAAGAAAACGCCGAATACCATGCCGCACGCGAACAGCAGGGTTTTTGTGAAGGCCGAGTGCAAGATATTGAAGGTAAGCTGTCTCATGTTCAGATTATTGATGTGAAAACAATACCCGCTACCGGCAAAGTAATTTTTGGCACCACAGTCGATATTATCAATGTTGAAACCGACGCTAAATTAACCTATCAAATTGTTGGAGAAGACGAAGCCAGCATCAAAGATGGGAAAATATCTGTGGGCTCACCCATTGCCAGAGCGCTAATCGGTAAAGAAATCGGTGATGTTGCACTCGTAAGGGCACCCGGTGGTGATATCGAATTCGAAATAGACGCCGTACGACACATATAAAAGCGGATACCCATGACAATGAAAATTGCATGGGTACTCCTCCCTACCGCACACTCGATACGCGCCGATTATGGATCAAACCCCAGATAAACCCCCTTTTTACGTTGTCTCCATGGGCAAGTTTTCCGCCCTTTTTATTGGCACCATGGGCCTTTACCAGTTCTACTGGTTCTATAAACATTGGCAGCTCCTAGGGGCAGCACAAGAACGCAATACATTGCCAATTGCTCGCTCACTCTTCCATGTTTTTTTTATTTCATTCCTCTGCACAGAGCTTGCAGAAACCGAAAAAAAACAAGGGCAGCACTACAAGTGGAGCCCGCAAGGCTTAGCACTAGGCTTTATCGCACTGCAAATTATCGGTGTACTGGTTTCTATTGCCGTCTTCCAAAATAAGATAAGCGTTGGTTGGCTGATGCTGCAATTCCCGATACTGTTCGGGCACTACTACTATTTATACCGTTTTCAACTGGTCGCCAACCGAGTTTGCCAAGACCCCTACGGCAAAGCTAATGCAAAGCTAACCCCCATCAACCACGCCTGGATGATATTTGGCATCATTCACTGGCTAGACCAAATACGCACTCTATACTTACTAGTATCCGGCCAAGTATCGCTTTAAAGCCATTCTTCCCCGGCACCTATACAGGCAACATCCGCTTTGCTAGGCTCATACTAACAAGGGCTATAAATGCCTTCTTAAAGTAAGCACATAAGAGAGGGTACACGATGCGTTTAAATCCATTAGCCTTAGTCATAGCCGCAGCTACGCTATCCATTTCGACACTCACAACGGCAGAAAACCTTCCTGCGGCAGAAGAAACAACTGGCACCGCCTCAGGGATACTTGCTAATCAAGTTGGCTTTTTACCCTCACAATTCAAAGCTGCTGTAGTACCCAATCTTCCAACGAATGAATTTAAGCTTACGGACAAAAGCTCTGGCAAGATTGTTTACAACGGCGTGTTATCCGAACCTAAAGTTTGGAGCGAAGCCCAAGAGACCGTAAAAATAGCAGACTTCAGTGGTTTTAATTACGCTGGAACATATCAGCTGACAATAGAAGGCGTCGATACACCTTTTGAAGTGAATATTGGAAGTAACATTTATAGAGATGCACTCGCAGGCGCCATCAAATCCTACTATTACAACCGCAATAGCCTCGCACTTGAAGAGCGCCATGCTGGCGTATTTCATCGTCCGGCTTCACATCCAGATACCATAGTCTATGTTCACGCTTCTGCAGCAACCAAAGAACGCCCCGAAGGCACCATTATTAGTTCACCAAAAGGTTGGTTTGATGCTGGCGACTACGGAAAATACATCGTCAATTCAAACATTACCACCTATACCCTGCTTAGAACCTTAGAAAACAACCCCGATCTGTTTGCGCAACTTGATCTAAATATTCCAGAATCCAACGACGCCCTTCCCGACCTACTCAACGAGACCCTTTGGAATTTAGATTGGATGGAAAGCATGCAAGACGCTGACGGAGGGCTTTACCACAAGCTCACCGCCAAGCGCTTTGAAGATTTAGCCATGCCCCACGAAGAATACAAACCACGCTTTGTCGTCCAAAAAACTACGGCAGCAACACTCGGCTTTGCCGCAGTATTCGCCCGCGCCAGCAAAGTTGTCGAACGCTACGAAAATCAATTACCAGGCCGTTCAGCTCGCTACAAACAAGCCGCCATCCGCGCTTGGGAGTGGGCAAAGAAAAACCCTAAAATCACCTACGTTCAACCCGAAGACTTTCAAACGGGCATGTATGGAACAAAGCCAGAACACCTCGGTGACGAATGGGCGTGGGCCGCAGCCGAGATGTTTCAAGTCACGGGTAAAAAGAAATACCTCAAAGCATTCGAGCTCCCTGAAAAAGTGCGGGCACCAGAATGGGGAGGCGTAGAGCTACTCGCACTCACAAGCCTAGCCGAGAACCCTAAAACACCCAAAAAACTCAAAACAAGTATTGTCGAACAGCTGAAAACAACAGCCGACAACTGGGTAGCAGAAGCACAAAAATCGGGGTACGGCGTACCGCTGTTTGGTTCAAATTTTCGCTGGGGGGGCAACGGCTTTGCGGCCAACAAAGCACTCGCATTATTTGAAATCAACCGCATCAGCCCTAACCCAGATTACGTCAAATCAGCACAAGCACTGCTGGACTATTTATTCGGCCGAAACCCTAACGCTATTTCTTATTTAACAGGTTTCGGAGAAAAAGCAGCCAAGGCGCCTCATCATAGAATTTCTGCAGCCGATAAAATCGATGCACCGGTACCCGGAATGTTAGTAGGTGGTCCTCACCAAGGCCATCAAGACGAAGCCGAATGCGCACGCTACGAAACATCTTACGATATCAGCATCCCCGCTAAGTCTTATGTCGATCACTGGTGCAGTTACGCCACCAATGAAATCGCGATTAATTGGAATGCCGGTATTGTTTATATATTGGCCGAAATGAACCGATAGCTCTTATGCCCAAACGCCTTTGGTGGAGCCTGTAACGCTTACGCCAAAGACACCCCCCTATTTCGGCCAACCCGAACACATCGGCATAACCCAGCACCTAACCCAAGTGATAAGCGCCACAGACAATCACAAAAATTATGCAATGCATCTCGACTTGGAGACCCGTTAAGTGAAAAGCACCTTGCTCATATCAGATAACAAAAAACTGTTTGTCACTTATCGCATTGAAGCTGGCTGCCTTGGGCCTAAAGGTAATGAACATATTGCTGGTTTTTGTACTTACGCCCAATCAAAGCTTGGCTCACTAGCTTCGGATCACATGAGCTTAAGCTTTGAACCCAGAAACGACAAAACCTTACCCGAAATGCAATACACACTGGCAAACAAAAGAATAAACCACCTCCAGGCCAAAAAATATTTAGCGCGATTCGACAAAATCCCAGAAGGCTTTGATGATGATTTTAGCGATCAACTGGAAGCGTTAATAAATGAATATATGGGTCACTTATAAACGCTCCGCAATGCTAAAAATTAGTTATCCCACCGATTGATCTTGAGCTCAGCTTGCGCGCACTCCCTGAATAACTTGTTAACACGAAAGAATCTACCAACCCTCCACACCCGTCATATCCGGTAAATCATGAGCAATACCCTTATGGCAATCGATACAAGTTTTCTCTCCGCTGGCTAGAGCAGTACTATGCTGGGTGGCTGCACGCTGGCTTTGACGAGTAAAATCCATATACTCGAAGTTATGGCAATTTCGGCACTCCAATGAGTCATTGGCTTTAAGCCGATCCCATTCATGTTGTGCAAGCGATAGGCGCTTATCCAAGAACTTTTCACGGGTATCAATGGTACCGAACATTTTCCCCCAGACCTCTTTCGAAGCCTGCATTTTACGTGCAATTTTATTTCCCCACTCATGCGGAACATGGCAGTCTGGGCACGTTGCACGAACACCCGATCCATTAGAAAAATGAACCGTTGTTTGCAGCTCCTCATAAACGTTATTGCGCATTTCGTGGCAACCAATACAAAAAGCCTCTGTATTAGTGACCTCCAGCGCCGTATTAAAGCCCCCCCAAAATATAATGCCAGCCAGAAAACCACCTAGGGTCAAAAAACCCAAACCGAAATGAACCGACGGACGACTAAAAATAAGCCAATATTTTTTCAGTAAGGCGAGTACATTCTTAATCATGCAGTCACCTATTTAGCGCTATTTTTTTGGGAAGAAATATCATGCATGTCAACAAACGTACTATCAACTAAAGGCTTATTAGTCACTTGCGTCACATGGCACTGGGTACAAAAATAACGGCGAGGGGAGACTTCTGCCAAAAAATTACCCTCGCGGTCCATATAGTGTGTAACGCTGATCATTGGCGCCAGGCTTTCTTCAACACGCTTGCGCGCATGGCAACCCATACATTTATTAACATTAATATCAATTTGATAGCCATCAATTTTGTGCGGAATAATCGGCGGCTGCATAGGAAATACTCGTGCCTTACGCTTATTACCATCCCCAGCATTACCCAGTAATGCGGGAGATACATTCACTTCAGCTAAAGGCGTACCCTGTCGCAAAGTAGCAACATCACTTGCCCACAAAGTAGACGAAAAAAATGCAGCGCATGATACGGCGAGTAATAATTGCATTTTTAGTCGCTGCGACAGGCTTCTTACACTAAGCACTCTCATACCACTTTACTCACTTTTACTGCACACTTTTTATAGTCCGTTTGCTTTGAAATTGGATCTATTGCATCGAGCGTAACTTTGTTAATAAGCTGCCTGGAATCAAACCAAGGAACAAAAATTAAACCTTTAGGCGGCTTATTTCTTCCGCGTGTTTCAATTCTAGAAATAATATGACCTCGACGCGATTCAATACGCACCTTATCTCCACGCCTTAACCCCGCCGCTTTAGCATCATGTGGATTAATAAAACACACAGCATCAGGAAAGGCTCGGTAAAGCTCCGGCACACGCTGCGTCATAGATCCCGAATGCCAATGTTCCAAAACCCGCCCCGTACATAACCACAAAGGAAACTCAGCATCTGGTGATTCTGGCGGTTTTTCGTAGGGCAAGGCGAAAATAATAGCGCGCCCATCGGGCTTGCCGTAAAACTCAAACCCTGAACCCTTTTTAACATACGGATCGCTACCCTCACGGTAACGCCATAGTGTTTCCTTGCCGTCAACAACAGGCCAACGCAAACCACGCTCTTGATGGTAACGATCAAAATCAGCCAAATCATGGCCATGCCCGCGCCCAAAAGTCGCATATTCTTCAAACAGGCCTTTTTGCACATAGAAGCCAAAATCTTTTGCTTCATCGTTACTGTAATCTTTAGATGTTTGCTCCAAGCCAAATTTATCAACATTGCCATTTTTGAATAACACATCAAACAAGCTTTTAGCTTTATAACTTGTATTATTGGCTAATAACTCTTTTGGCCAGACCTCATCGGTTGTGAAATATTTGGCGAATTCCATCAACTGCCAAAGGTCAGACTTTGCTTCCCCTGGTGCATCAACCAACTGGTGCCAAAACTGTGTACGGCGCTCAGCATTACCATAGGCACCTTCTTTTTCTACCCACATAGCTGTCGGTAAAATTAAGTCGCCAGCCTGCGCGGTAACTGTTGGGTAGGCGTCACTCACAACAATAAAATTTTCGGGGTTGCGATAACCGGGCAGCCCTTCTTCCAACATGTTAGCCCCGGCCTGCATATTGTTATTACACATCACCCAGTAAGCATTAATTTTACCGTCCTTAAGATGACGGTTATGCAAAACAGCATGCGCCCCAACCTTTGGATTAATAGTGCCTGCAGGTAGGTTCCAAATTTTCTCAGCTGTTTTACGATGCTCTTCTTTAGCAACAAGCAGATCGGCCGGTAAACGATGAGCAAAGGTACCCACTTCACGCGCTGTGCCGCACGCTGAAGGCTGCCCCGTTAAACTAAAAGGACTGTTGCCAGGCGTTGAAATTTTTCCGGTTAGCAAATGCAGATTATAAATTAGATTATTCATCCAGGCGCCACGGGTATGCTGGTTAACACCCATAGTCCATAACGACATCACCTTGATTTTTGGGTCCGCATAGAGCTTCGCCATTTTAATCAAGGCATCTTCACTAACACCACTGATTTCACTGGCTTTCTCTACCGTGTAATCGGCAACAAATTTAGCATAGGCATCGAAATCGATCGATTCAGAATCGTTTGGGTTATTCGCATTCTTGGCGATCTTTTCACGCTCATCCTCAGGCCTTAAACCATAGCCAATATCAGTAACGCCTTTACGAAAATTAGTATGTTTATTAACAAAATCCCAATTTACTTTTTTATTTTGAATAATGTAATTCGCAATATAATTTGCAATCGCCAAATCTGTATTGGGGTTAAAAATAACGGGAATATCGGCCAAGTCAAAACTGCGGTGCTCATAGGTGGACATCACGCAGACCTGCGTGCCCGGCGTACTTAAACGGCGATCGGCTATACGCGTCCACAATATGGGGTGCATTTCTGCCATATTAGACCCCCAAAGTACAAAAGCATCGGCATGCTCAAAGTCGTCGTAGCACCCCATAGGCTCATCAATGCCAAAGGTTCGCATAAAACCCGCAACAGCACTGGCCATACAATGGCGCGCATTAGGCTCTAAGTTGTTGGAACGAAAACCGGCCTTCATCAGCTTAACGCCAGCATAGCCTTCCCATACGGTCCACTGACCAGAACCAAACATACCAATTCCGTCGGGGCCTTTTTCGTTCAGCGTGTGTTTGAATTTTTCTGCCATAACGGTAAAAGCAGTATTCCAACTCACTTCAGTAAAATCACCATTTTTGTCGTACTTGCCGTCGCGCATACGAAGCAAAGGCATAGTCAGGCGATCTTTGCCGTACATGACTTTCGATAAGAAATAACCTTTCACACAATTTAAACCACGATTCACCGGCGATTTAATATCCCCATGAGTAGCCACCACTTGACCGGCTTTCGTCGCAACGTTCACACTGCACCCTGTACCACAAAATCGGCAAGGAGCCTTAGACCACGTTAAACGCGTATCGTCTAAAGCCGTAATCATGTTGCTAGCATCCGAGGGTAAAATAATACCTGCCGCAGCGCATGCGGTAGCCGTCGCTTGCTGCCTTACAAATTCTCGACGAGAAATACTCATAGTGTTTTCTCATAAAGGGGTTGATTGAGTTCAACGATTGACTCGTTGTGGTGATAAACCATCGTTGCAGAAATAACACCTTCAATCGATTTCAAGGCATCAATCTTCGCTTCTGTATCCCGTAAGGTAGCGGCCTCTAGTACAACGATGAGCTTCCCCTGTAATGGATCGCTCGCTGAAACAGAGGCGTTTCCTAATAAACTAATGTAATTACTAACCACAGGTAACGCGGAATTTACGACCTGCACAATAACGCTGCTAATATGTAACATCATCAAATAGCGCCTTAATGACCAAAAGTAATTTGCGACAACCAAATCGCTAAGCCGTAGGACCCAACAATGGCAATAGCCAGCAACGGGAATAAAAACACACAAATAAAGACGATCATTTTTAACTCATCTTTCTTACTGATAGGAGCACCCGACATCATCCATCTCCACGTTAAGCTATTAAGGCCTAAACATAGTGTTGCATTATTAAATTTAAGCTGAGAAAAACCAAGAAAACCGAAGCCTAGCCGTGACAACATCAATTAACAGTCATCAAGATAGACTACTACTATTAACCGCAAAGGAGGCCCTACGAATTTGACTTACATCAATGATTTTCACGTTATATTTATGGAATACAATTTTTTGCGGTAGCCACATGAGATATGAACACACAGAATGTTGTATTCACGTGAGGTAATGAAAGGGTTCTGCTTTCTCAACTAAGCACATATCGCGGTCTAAGGGCCGCTGAGCAATAGTCGCTATAAAACTAGGTTTACAGCCATAGTATTGACTGCTTTTAAGACGGCTCTTCAGTACTCGATAATGGCAGTGAAAAATAGAAGGTACTTCCAGAATCCTTTTCTGATTCCAACCACAGGCGACCTTTATGCTGCATTACAACCTTCTGTACAATACTCAAACCTATACCGCTGCCGCCGCCATACTCCGCATTACTGTGCAAGCGCTTAAAAACTTCAAAAATCCTTTCTTGATACTCGGGGGCAATTCCAATGCCATTATCAATGACATAAAAAACAACTTCGTCGTCTAACTCATCACACCCCAAAGTAATTCGGCGATCCAGCCCTTCGCTATATTTCATCGCATTTGAAATAAGATTTCTGAACACCTCTTTTATTCGGACGTTGTCACAGAAGACAACAGGCATTGGGGTAGCGTAGCTAACAGCAACATTCAGCTCATCTAGTCGCGGCGATAACGACTCCAATACTTGTGTAATAAGATCGTCAATATCAACTTCTTTAAATGCAAGCTCTGTACGACCTAAACGAGAATAATTTAGCAAATCACTAATTAGGCGTTCCATATGCCCGGTTAAACGCGTAATACTCTGTAGCATCGCTTTGCCATCGCCATCCAATTCTTGACTGTAGTCTTCCTGCAAAAAAGTGGCGTAATTTGAAATCCCTCGTAAAGGTTCTTTTAAATCATGGCTCGCGATATGGGCAAAATCATCAAGCTCTTTATTGGAGCGTTTGAGTGCTTCTGTTTTTTCAGTATTGTCACGCTGCAATAATGTTTCTTCTGTGGAATTCCAAAGCACACCTCGAGCTCTCACGATTTTTCCATGCTCGTTCGAAAAATACCGGTACTTGCCCGTAACCCAAATAACCTCACCAGATAATTTAATTAAGCGGCAACAAAAATCAGTCACCTCAAGGTGGCGACGCGCATGTTCATCAACCATTCGGACATCGGCAATATCATGAGGGTGAATAACATCATCAATATCTTCCGGGCGCTCAGAAAAGGCACCTTCAGGCATATCAAGAATATTGTATAAGGTTGTGGACCACACCAAACGATTATCAGAGGCTTTCCACTCCCAACTCCCCAAACCAGAAGCATCCAAACCTAAGGCAATTAATTCATTGCGGCGTGCCAAACGATCTTCATACTCTAAACGTGTGTGAATATCACTAAAAACCACAACAGCGCCAAGGTTACAGTCGTCATCCGACATCAAAGGGGTACACACAAAATCTACCGGGACCGTCGTACCATCCTTACGCGTAAACAGTGCGTTGGGGCAGCGTGTTACCTGCCCCAATGAACACGCCTTAGTAATGGGGTCGTCATCGCCGTTATCCGAGTTGAAAATTACTTCACGAAAATTGACATTTCGAATATTGGTGGCATCGTAAGCCAGTAACTCACACGCGGCCAAATTAGCGTAAGTTACGCAGCCCATAGGATCGATACCGCAGACACCCTCCCCCAAATTAGCCATCAACAAACGTAACTGATTCTCGCTATCACGTACCGATTTTTGAGCACTGACCCGATCAGAGATATCGGCAATTAAAACTAAATAACGATAATCCCCTTCCCAAAGTATCTGCTTGAAAGTCACTTCAACCGGAACCCACTGTTTATCCAAACTGCATACCTTGGCAACAACGACAATCGGACGGCTTTTCTGCCCACCGAGATCTAACAATTTTTTCACTGAAGATAAATCGCAATCCGGTAAAACATCGTTTACTGTTGTCACTCTAATATCGATAGGCATCAAGCCTTGAGCGCTACTATTGGCGTATACAATAAAACCCTTCGTATCAACAACAACCAGTGACATCGGCAACGACTCTACAAGACTGTCTAATGTCTCATTTTGTCGACGCCGGTCTGTAATATCCTCTGATATACCTAAAATATAACGTGGCTTAGAATCACTGTCCCGAATAACCGTTTTACGTGTAAACAACCATCGTATTCCCGAAGGTGTATTAATACTTTCCTCGCCAACCTCTAGAGGCCCCTCATGATCAAGCACCTTAGTGTCAGTGACGGTACGCTTTAATGCGGCCTCTTCATCAAATAAATCATAGGCCGTTTTCCCCTCATAATGACTACGCTGAACACCCAGCACACGCTCCACATGACGATTAACCCTGACATATTTTCGAGAATGAGCATCTTTCACATAAACAAATAGCGGGAGGTCTTCAAATACTGCGTCCAAAAAACGCCTTTCCTCTTCTAATTCTTTCGAACGCTCACTCACTGCATATTCCAAAGATTGCGCACTGACTAAAGCGCTTAAAATAAGCAGCGTGAAAATGGCAATTAAAAGTAGCGATAGCATACTAATATGCAATAATTTTTTTTGTAGCCAGTACTCCATCCAAACCAAATCATAAACAGCCGTTAAGCGCCAAGATCGATCACCAAAATCAATTAACTGACGATAAACCTCATTACTCTGATTGGTGAAAAGTTCTCGCCCTCTAGACTGATAAAGTAAGCGGCCGGATAACACGTCCTCAATTTTAAAAGCGCGATAACCCTCAACATACTGCGCGCCAATTTCATAAGCCAAATTGGGCACATCAACAGCCGCAGCTAATAATTTTGAGGGGTCATCAGGGAAAAGTTGGTGTAGCAATATAGAAACAAAAGAGCCTGCAGATGTTCGCGCTAAATCCAAGTTCGGAAGTGTTCGAACCTCAACCCGAGAAGAAGCTGCCAGCAACACCCTTAGCGACATATCATCATTCGCTAAGGGCAAGCCTTTAATAATAGGGAAAGCCGTCTCAGGATGGATATGACCCAGGACATAATTATCGATAACCCCTTGCTCGTCTTCGGTCGCAATTAGCAGCGCAGTGGCAAAATAAGGCGGATCGCGATCCACCGCTTGATGCGCGTCCATTGTTTTTTCTGCTGCAGCTTTGTAACGGTCCGCGACCTGATTACGATCTTCCATTAGAAAAAAACGTAACGTTTGTAATTGTTGATAAACTGCGTTTACACGCCGCTCAAGCTCACCCGCATTATTATCCAAGGTGGCTTGATGCTCGAAAGTCAATTGCGCGCGCAACTGATGATAAAGTGCGCCGTAACACAATGCAGCTACAGCAAAAAGCCCTACAACAGGAATGACAATACGCAATTTTCGATAATGCGATATTAAATTATTTTTGAGATAAACCAGCAATAAACAAGGTGTGATAATGGCAACAGAACAAGCGTTACCAAAAAATAGGCTTAGCGCAACATCAATACTCGCAACAACATTAATATTGGCATAAGACTGTAATATGATAGTCAGCAATACCGCATTGAAAAAAGCCGGTAATATTCCGCCCGCAATAATAAGATGTAATAATTTTCGAGCATCCGCAAAAACCCAAAAATTGTCGCCGCAATAATGTTGAATCAACCATCGCCCAAGGCCCAGCTGGATAACCGGCAACACGATTAATGCGGCCAATAAAACACTGCCACTCCACGTCAAATACAACTCTGTATGTAAGCTATAAGTGAAGCACAATGAAGCAAGTAGCGATATGAGGTGCCAATACCCTCGCACCATTACTATCGCCAGCGCCACACCCGCCAATGGCCAGAATACACTTTGATAGCTCGCGGCCGGCGCAAGTGTAATACTGAGGTAAATGCAAAGGGAAAAAACGATTGCCGAACCCGCTAGCTCACCTAAACGCGCCAACCATATATTAGGCATAAGGCGCTTCAGCATCTAAAGCTATTGTTCGCCCTACGCGCTTAGATTGCAAGATAATGGGGGTTAACTTAGGCATAGGTCTATATCCCGAGATACACTAAGTTTGAGGCTTTACGAGAGGAAATCGCTTGAAAAAATCTGGCCAACCCTCTCCCACTGGGGCGGGCTTACCGAAATAAAATCCTTGTAATAAGTCACAACCGACTTGCGACGCCAATTCAAGTTCAGCCGCAGTTTCAACACCTTCTGCAATAATATCTAAACCTAAACTATGCCCCAAAGCCGTAACAGCGCTAATGACTTTTTTGTTTCTGCCATCGCGTGCATTATCGAGAAAAAAGTGTTTATCGATCTTTAAAGTATCCAATGGCAATTTGGTTAAATACGCCATTGAACTATAACCGGTACCAAAATCGTCAACAGCGATGCGCAGCCCTTTGCTGTGCAATTGATTTAAAAGCTCAACACTGCGATCAGGGTAAAGCATCAACGTCGACTCAGTAATTTCCAGTTCAACACGGCAAGGGTCCACCTGGTGTCGAGCCAGCGAATCCTCTATAGCTCGACTAATCGACCTGCTGTAACAATAGTTTGCTGGAATGTTTAGACATAGGTCAGCCGTTACGTCGCCATCCGCTAATTTTCGCGCTTGCAAAAAGGCTTCATGAAATAACCAATCGTGAAATCCATCCGCCAAACCGAGGCGATCGATCATTTCTATCAATTCCATCGCATAGACGTCGTAATCTAAACGCGGCCAACGCGACAATACCTCTAAGCGCTTAAGGTCATAATTGTGCGCACTGACAATAGGCTGAAAGACAAGGGCTAAATCACCGTTCGCAACCGCTGCCGGTAGGTCCCGCTCTAAAATCTGCTGGCGAGTCCACTCACGCTTATATTTTGCCGAAAAACTTACAAATTTAAGCGAATCGCTACGCTTTGCTCGCTGCAATGCTTCATCAGCTTGCTTCAGTAAATCATCACCATTGTTCGCCGTATCTGGATAAACAGATATACCGATAGAAATTTTTATCTCCTGCTGATTACCATTAATCAACATAGGCTGCTCTACCGCCTCAAGTAGTTTCTGTGCAATTTTACTGCATATATCAGTTTCTACTTGCTCCAACAGTATCGCAAACTCATCCGCCCCAAGGCGCGCCGGGGAATCTGTAGCACGACAGTGCTTACGAATACGTTCCGCCACTTCTTGTAATACTGCATCGCCGTATTCTTGACCGTGGCTTTCGTTCATCGGTTTAAACTTATGGATATCGAGGTGTAAAATCGCACACTTCTGGTTATAGCGATTACACCGGTGGATCGCCTGCCCCAACCGGTTGATGAGCAAACTGCGGTTGAGTAAGCCAGTAAGGGCGTCATAATGCGCCAAGCGCGTTAATTGTTTTTGCAGATTTGCTGTTTGCAAAGCACTGCGAATAGCGCCGTATAAGCGTGTTGCATTTATTTCACTTTTGATGAGGTAATCTTGGGCGCCGCTTTGGAGCATTTCTACCGCAATTTCTTCATCACCCTCACCCGTTAATACAATCACAGGCAACAGCTCTGCAGGAAATTCGCGGCGTATGTTTTTAAGTACCACCAAACCGTTTTGCCCAGGCAACTGATAATCTAAAATGCAACAGCAGGGATCATATTGAAGCAACATACTTTCAATATCTTGCCCGCTATCTAGCTCCACAACCGAAGGGAATTCATTCGCATATTTTTTCAAATATCGCTTATAAGCCGCTCGATCATCCGCATTATCGTCCACAATCAGTATCGAACGCACCGCAGCCACATCATCCCCCATCAGACATCCTCAAAATACGACAATGGTAAACGTGCCGTTTTAAGCCAAAACGATAAAGTCGAATTAATCGTCTCGGTAAAACCCGAAGTCGCCACCGGCTTTGTGACAAAGGCGTTGGCTCCAGCCCGGTAACTTCGCCGAATATCCTCAGGGGCATCGGACGTTGTAAACATCACAACCGGCACACTGACTAAACCGTCATGACTACGCAAAGTTTCTAGGAACTCGATGCCATCCATTCCGGGCAAGTTAATATCCAACAACAACAGACCTACATTAGCTAATCGGCCTTCATCCGACGTTAAAAACGCCAATGCATTTTCGGCTTTATCAAACCTCTGTAAGGGGTTAATAACACTCAAACGATTAAACGCGCGCTTAAGCACCAACAGGTCATCATCACTATCATCAACAACGCAGATACTGGGTGTCTTATAGGTTGCTACTACCATATGGCCCACTCGGTCCCCGCTCATTAATTACGCATGAAGTCATGGCCTACATCAAAAAGCATAGTTGAAGGCGTCAAAGCTGCAACACCCACAACGGCAACTAGCCATGCAGCACAAAAGTTATTTTGAGCGTTTAGAAGCCTCCCTCTTTAAGCTACAATGCCCGCCAAAATAGCGGACGACATCACCCTCGCCCGAAGGCCAACCCACTCGAACATCAGGAGTACTTTGCCAAAATGAACCAAGATCAGCTGAAACTCGCCGTCGCTCATGCCGCCCTACGCTATATAGCGCCTAAACTGACGCCGACTAGCGTATTAGGCATTGGCACTGGATCCACAGCTAACTTTTTTATTGACGGCCTCGCAGCGTATAAAGGCCAGTTTAAATCGACCGTCGCCAGTTCAGAAGCCAGCGCCGAGCGCCTGCGCGGGCACGGCATTTTAGTAGAAGACTTAAATGATACCGATGGCTTAGACCTTTATATTGACGGTGCCGACGAGACCAACGCCAACCTAGAGCTGATCAAAGGCGGTGGCGCAGCACTTACCCGCGAGAAAATCGTCGCGGCTGCTGCCAAAGAGTTTGTCTGCATCGCTGATGAAAGTAAGCTTGTGACGGTATTGGGGAAGTTCCCGCTACCTGTTGAGGTTATTCCTATGGCCCGAGAATATGTTGCCCGTGAACTCACTCGCCTAGGCGGCACCCCAGTCTATCGTGAAAGTGTAATCACTGATAACGGCGGCATTATTTTGGATGTTACAGGCCTCCGCATTAGCGATCCTAGTACGCTAGAGAGCCAAATCAACCAGATTACGGGTGTGATCACCAGCGGCTTATTTGCCCTCAGGCCCGCGGACGTACTTCTGCTAGGCACGGCAAATGGCGTCAAAACGCTCACCGCAAACGATTAAAAAACACCCAGAAAAGCAAGGAATTGTGGTAGAATCGCGCCCCATTTTTGACATCGGCGCCAAAGCAATCCCCCAGCATACAACGGCGTTTATGCAGTAAACCCCAGTTTTCACTTTCATCATCTAAACGTTTTATTTTTAGGTAAAGACATATGAGCGCGGCAAAGAAGTCACTCGACAAAAGCAAAATTAAATTTGTATTGCTAGAAGGCGTACACCAATCAGCAGTAGATACCTTAACTTCTGCCGGCTATACCAACATCGATTACTTACCCGCAGCCCTTACCGGTGATGAATTAATCGAACGAGTAAAAGACGCACACTTTGTGGGCTTGCGCTCACGCACACAACTCTCACGCGAAGTCTTTGAAAAAGCCGAAAAGCTAATAGCCGTAGGCTGTTTTTGCATTGGCACCAACCAAGTAGACCTTCAGGCCGCTCAAGATTACGGTATTGCTGTATTTAACGCACCTTACTCCAATACCCGCAGTGTTGCTGAACTCGTGATTGCCGAAGCGATTTTATTGTTGCGCGGCATTCCTGAGAAAAACGCCGGCTGCCACCGTGGTGAATGGTTAAAGTCTGCAGCAGGCTCTTTCGAAATTCGCGGCAAAACATTAGGCCTTGTAGGTTACGGCTCGATAGGCACACAAGTGAGTGTTTTAGCCGAATCACTCGGTATGCGCGTTATCTTTTGCGATGTAGTGAACAAGCTGCCCATGGGTAATGCCTCCCAGATCCCAACTCTCGACGCACTGCTAGCAAAAGCCGATATCGTGAGCCTTCACGTACCCGAAATTGCTGCCACCAAAGATATGATGGGCGCCGAGCAATTTGCCAAAATGAAGAAAGGCGCCATTTTCATTAACGCCTCACGCGGCACTGTCGTTGATATCGATGCGCTCGCCGCCGCCATGGAAAGCGGCCACTTATCAGGTACTGCTATCGATGTATTCCCCGTCGAGCCCAAAAGTAATAATGATGAATTCATAAGCCCGTTACGCGCTTTTGATAACGCCATCCTTACACCACACATTGGCGGCTCTACCGCTGAAGCTCAAGAGAACATTGGTTTAGAAGTTGCCAGCAAATTGGTGAAGTACTCCGATAATGGCACAACCACAAGCTCAGTGAACTTCCCAGAAGTGGCCCTCCCAGGCCAAAATGATGTTCACCGCTTGCTTCATGTTCACCATAATGAACCAGGCATTTTGGTAGCCATCAACCAAATTTTTAGCCAAAACAACATCAACATCTGCGGGCAATACCTGCAAACCAATGAAAAAGTGGGTTATGTGGTTGTCGACGTTAAAGCAACCTACGACGAAGCCGCCTTAGAACAACTTCGCAAAATTCCAGGCACTATTCGCTGCCGCGTTCTTTTCTAAGTAATTAGCCATCAAATAAAGCTCTAAGTCACACGAATTAGGGCTTTACCTCCTCCCCTAGCATCAATAGCGAGACCAACATGGACGACAGCTCAGTAGATGACTTCCTCTTTCGCTTAGACTTCAAAGTCCGCGATTATGAATGCGATCTTCAAGGCATCGTCAACAATAGCGTTTATCAAAACTATCTTGAACATGCGCGCCACGAATGCTTGCTCTCCCGCGGGGTGAGCTTTGCCAAGCTCGCACAAGAAGGCGTAAACCTAGTAGTCACTCGCGCCGAGCTAGACTACAAAAAGCCTTTGCGCAGTGGTGACAATTTTTGGGTAGGGGTAAAACTGCAAAAGAAAGGCTCTGCCCGAGGTATTTTTGAACAACAGATATTTCGCAGCCGTGACAATGCATTAGTTTTAAATGGCTTATTTACGTGGGCAGCAATTAACAACGAAGGCAAGCCCATGAGAACAGACTTTATTTTCTCGTATCTGCTCCCTTAGGGGTGAGGAAAACTCGACTCAAGCCTGTTAAGCCAAGCTCACGCCGGCTAATCCAAGTCGCGGTCGTTACCATTGGGGTCGCGAAAACTGCTCACATCGGCACCCGCCGCAGCCTGCGCCGCCAAAAAGACACCAACACTACTGACCAATGGCCTGCGAAATTCCGGTGACTCATTGACCAAATGATGCATGGCTTTATCAATCTGCACTTTCTTGAGATCACTGAGCTTTTCACTAAAAGCAGGGACATTAAAACGCCAATCAACCACGCGATCATCCGTTCCCTGCACCAACAACGCCGGAACATTCAATACAGGCTGTTCCTCAAAGTTAAACGCCCATTCACGCATTGCAGCTACCCAACGAACAGACAAGCGGCGACTTTGCAAAATATCGCTTGCAGCAAGGAAGTGATTGAACGATTCGTTGTGTGAATTACTAACAAAAGAACGATTAATAGAACGCATAATCGGTGAAAAGGCGCGGTAAGCCATATTCACCCACCGCCAGCGTGCCGAGCGCAGCAACGGCGCCAATAGAATAATCGCAGCATAAGGGCATTGTTTTCCTCGCTTAGCCGCCATAAAACAGTGATTCAATACCACGGCACCACCGGTACTCTGCCCCAAACCGTAAGCCGGCCCCTGCATACGAGACTCAAAGTATTGCACGCACTCAGCCAAGACATCCGCATAGCTATCAAAGCTATCAATAACCGTTGGCTCGCCATCACTTAACCCGTGCCCAGGCAAATCGATCGCGACTACGGAATAACCTTGATCGAGCAAATAACGCACTGCAGGCTGATACAGGCCGACATGATCAAATAATCCATGCACAACAAATACCGTACCTCTAGCCTCACTCAAACGCCAATAGTGAGTCGCTATTCGCCCCCAGCGCCCAGGCTCTCCCTCTGGCGTGCGGTAGCCGCAGTAATACTCCACTGACAGTCCCTTGAGGGTATACAAGAAGCCATAGAATTCAAGATAGTGATAAAGCGCCGGCAAGTCCGTATTGGTAGTACGGCACATGCGGTCGAGCGAGAAATCGCTAAAGGTTTTTTGTAGGCGAAGTAAATCGTGATGATCAAACATGTATTAAGCGCAGTAGAATTAACAACCTATGGAGCATAATCCCCTCACAACAATTTGACCAGTCAAAAGCCTACTTTTCAATACAACCGCAGAATACTGTTCGCTATAAAGCGATTACGCTATCCGTCCAGAAGCCCCATATTACACACTAAGCGACGCATTAATCGCCAGCGGCCAATAATGGCACACTACCGCCTCCGCCACCTGAGCCTGACAAATACTTCGCGTTTGCCGACCGGGCCGCTGCATATTAATACTCCACGAAGGATTTTTTTGATCCCGCGCACCATGTAACACGCTAACAACATCCCGAGAAAATTCATATGACGGGCGGCGCTTATGATGATTAACAAAATGTAAAAAGTGATTTCTTCTAAATACTGTCACGTCTTCTATATCGATAGAGGACGAGGTATAAAAAAAACCTCTATCAATAGCATGCTCTAGCTGTCGTAGCGCCCCTCCATCCCAAGCGAACTGATAACACAGCTCGCCCGAAAATACCAAAAGATCAAAAGGTTGAAAAAATCCACAATAAGCTGGAGACATTTTTTGGATAATTTCAGTAATGGTTGAGCACGCCAACAAGGAAGGAATAATCGCCCCTCGGCTAGTAAACCCGACACCCTTAGATAAATGACTGTCCTGATAACGATTAAGCAAGGTCATCACGAGCCCCGCACTACCAACACCAAACCATGTACCTTTTGTAGCAGCATCTGTCGGGTACCAATATTCCAACGCCCCTTCAGCATTTTTTTGTAACTCAACAGCGCCTTCAGCGCGATCAATCGCTTCATCACGATTCATTGTCACTATCAACTGAAACTGATTACCCAACGCTTTCACCGGCCTATAAAATGCTGTGACCGTACACACTACCGGTTCGCCTCAAAATCCACTAAATGCTTTCGCTCGTAACTCGCGGTACTTGGGGCTACACCGATATGGCTGGGCAAGTGGATATCAACGCCGCGTAACAACAATTTAACATACGCCACATGATGAATCGTATGGTTAATTAAATACAATAATTCACGCGCAATACAGGAATTAAAGCTGGCCGATTCCTGCTGCAAACAATCAATCTCAGAAATCACAACAACAGAAGTCTTAAATAACGCATCATCTCCAGGCAATTGCTGGCACCATGCTAATAACGTCGACAGCATTTTTTTTGATGCCACCAAATCCCGCTCGACCAACGACTCGCGATGGCGACAATTGTAATCAATGATGAGTGGGGCCTTCGTAGCCGCTAAAGCTGGCTGCAGCGCTAAAAAATGATCGTAAATATGGCGTAAATGACGACTCACACCCAAGCCAATAAAATGATCGACTGCCTTTGCATCATCAACAGGCAGGTACTCAAATACCGCCTCAACTTGCAGTAGGCTATGCAACAAAGCATTACGCAACATTTAAACGACTCCAGCGCGCATTAAAAACCTGCGCCCCATCCACACCAAGATAACGCTTAATATAACGCTGCGGTGTTTGCCTGAGATCGACATAAATCAAACCATCTAAAGAATTATTAAATCCAGTGTTCAGTGAGAAATCGATAAAATGTCCGTTCAACGCTAAATAATGACGAATTAATGCAGGAACTCTTAATCGGTAATTCGCGCGGCCTAATAGTTTATTAATCGCAGCCATACTCGCCATCGATTCAACTAAAGCCTCGCTCCAGAATTTTTCTTTTAAAACAACGGGTCGATGCGCTTTAACCAAGGCCCGCGTATTGTGATCGGCCGCGTACTTTGTCATTAAGGTATCGACCAACAATGCACGCACAACCGGGGCAAACGCCTGCGATATACTGACGCAGCCAAAAAGGGTATGACAACCAGGGTTTTTTAATATAAAACCACCTAAACCGCACCACAACATATCCAGTGCACCGCTATTATTTTGATAGCCCTGCGTAACAAAGGAACGGCCCACTTCGATAGCGCCACCCAGCGATGCCAAAAAGCGCTGATCATAAGCAAACAATGAATGACTATATAACCCTGCCACCCCCACCTTAGCCACAATATCGGCAGTATTAGCCGCGCGATAACTCCCGACCAACTGCTGCGCCTGATTATCCCACAATATAATATGATGGTAGAGGGCATCGAATTGATCCAGGTCACAAGCAAGGCCTGTTCCTTCTCCTGCCGCTCTAAATGTTTTTTCGCGCTCATTCGCCAGTACTGGCACCAACGGACCCAATGCCTCATAGGCTAAACAATAAACCGCCAAATCGCCCTTGCGCTGAATACAATGCTCAACTAAACCCGCAAGATGCTCTTGAACTCTCCCGTTCTGACTTTCGTCCAGCGCCGTGATATCGGCAGGACTGTGAAGGGGCTTCACGACTTCGGGCTCAGCAAGTAACTCGCACTGCAAACGCAAATATTCTGTCGCGGCCTTGGGCGTCAAACCCTCACCCTCCAAGACAAAAGGCTCGCCGACTGTTGCGCCCACAGTCTCGCCCTGCTTTGAAATCATCGCCCGCGGCAATAACAATGTTCGTAAGCGCGGGTGCACCAAACCACTTAAATAAAATAGTCGGCTATTTTTACCGGATACGTAAATCGGTAAACAGGTCGCTTTATACTTCAGCGCTAAACGCCCAACAATATCCTGCCAAGGGGCCTCGGTGATCGCCCAACGATTAGTCGTCATTTGCGCAACGGTACCCGAAGGGAATACCAACAAGGCACCACCAGAAGATAGATGTTTCGCGACCTGCCGCATCCCCTTAGCATTCTGCGCCTGCTTATTGGGGTTCAGTACATCAACACCAATAAACAAGTCATTAAATTCTTTAAAACTTAATAACATTTCATTGGTAAGGACTTTCAGGTCTTTCCTATGTTGCAACAAAAGCCGGCTTAATAGCATGCCCTCCAAACCGCCTAGCGGATGATTCGCCACAATAATTAAAGGTTCTTTTTTCCCCGCAGTAGATTGCGGCAACGCATCAAGAGACGCCTGATTAACAACATTAAAATTAACACCTGTTTTATTAAGCGTGTAATTCAGAAAAGCATTAGCATCACCACCACTGCCCTGCAGCCACTCGTCATACCAATCGCGAAGCACGTGTAAACGGGAGGCCGCATTGACTAACCAGCGTGCAGGTAGCGGAAGCCGCGCCAAAGTTAATGGGTTTGTCATGGAACATCCTAAGCAGTAGTTTTAATCGGTTTCGGGGTAATGCTGGGTAAGTTCGCGCTCGTAACGCCACGCTTTATACAACGCCTTAACTCCCGGCGCTTTACGACCTTTACGCACCTGATAAAGCCCTAATTGAAAGAGCGTTCGGTACTGCCACAACAGCGTTTTTATCGCATCCCAAAATTTTGCATCTTTATCCCAGATATGAATGGATTCAGAGCTCGCACCATTAATTTCAACAATTTCTAAATCTAAACCGCCCTTTAGCGCTGCTAACGATGAATATTTAACATCCATACGGCCGTAATAAAATTCAGGAAGGTCCGCCATAATTTCGTTAATAGCGCGTGTCAATTCCGCGGTAATATGCTCTCGGGCATCAGTGAATACCGCACCGCGACAATGGCTGGCCGAAAACAATAAACGATGCCGGTGCCCCTCAGGCACAACCGCAGACCACGCCGCCTTATTTTTACTGCGGTAAAGACTTAATAAACCACTGGCACGCGCATCCTGTTTAACCAACTCTTCAAGCGTACGCTTGCCGTCCCCGACCACACTAGGTGTATGCTTGAATGTTAACGAAACAATATCTCCCTGTTCATCTTCAGGGTGACGAACATAAAAAATACCCACTTCGGGCTCGTGAGTTGCCAACTGCTGGCACACAAATCCAGCCTCCAAAGGATACTTAGCAATCACTTCAGCTAACGCACTTTCTGTTACGACAAGCTTAACGCCTGCGCCGCGACATCCCGTGTCGGGCTTACACACAAAAGGAAGATGAATATTTTGTTCTTTTGCGCGACGAATACATTCAGCAGCCTGCTGCAAAGTAGGTTCACTGGACACCTGAACATAAACCCACGGCAGGATCGCCTGCCGGCAACGCCCTTTAGCCTGCGACATTAACTCATGCTTAGAGCCGCCAACCATGCCACCCAATGCAATTGTCGGATTAGCCAACAAGGGGGCCGTAACCGAGCGATAACGCACCGCATAAAACAGCCATAAGAAAACAACGGGGAAATACATCAGCCAGGTAGGCCAGAATTCGAAAAAAGAAGTGGTTTTAGCATCAGCAGTCTTTAGGTCCGCTGCCGATGAATGTTGAGCCTCGACAGGCTCTAACTTACTGTTCAATACGATACGCCTTCGGTTATTTATAGCCACTAGTAAGAATGCATACTATTGAGCGTACATCATCATTCAGCACATTAGCCCAAAGATATTGCGGCTTGATAACAATTTGATAACAACGATCCGAGAGACAAAGACATACAGTAACTTTTAAGCACCAGAATACCCTAGGTTTTAAGCGTAATTAATAACAATTTTATAACATTTGACGTGAAAAGCTACACTTCGGCAGCCAGAAAAGGGAGGAAGGAACGCCCCCATTAACTATCTTCGGCCACCTCTGTTCTATTGATAAAGGTTCGATTGATAAAGTGACACACCTAAATCCAGCCTTTTTCTGTTGCCATACGCGCCGCATCAATTCGGTTCGTCGCGCCTAACTTACTAATCGCTTCGGATAAATAATTGCGTACAGTCCCTTGCGACAAACACATTTTCTGGCCGATCGCTGCGGTATTCAAGCCTTGCTGGGCCAGCTTCAAAGCCTGGCGTTCTTTATCCGTAAGCGGGTCTTGGCTGCCCATTGCCGATAGCGCCAGTTCAGAATCGATCACTTTTCGGCCCGCTTTAACATCACGCAGCGCCATAGCCAAGCGCTCCGCGGGGGCATCTTTTAACAAAAAACCCTCAGCACCCGCATCAAGCGCGCGCTTCAAATAGCCTGCGCGGGCAAAGGTCGTTAACATCACAACAGGTATAGCACTATGATGTTGCCTTATATATTGGCACAAACCAATACCGTCGAGCTCCGGCATTTGAATGTCCGTCACCACGATATCCACAGCATCAGGGTCAGCTGCCAACAACGCTTTTGCCTGTACGCCATTATTTGCCGTCGCGACCACGTCGATATCATCTTCCAAATTCAATAGCGCTTCTAAAGCACCGCGCACCATCGCTTGATCTTCAACCAACAATAACTTCATCAAAATACCTTCTCCTAATCACAACTCACCTAGCTCACAACTTATCTAGTTCACAAGCACTGACGCAGGCAGCGTTAAACATAATTCAGCCTGGCCTTGCGCACTCACACTAAAGACAGCGCTTCCGCCCATGGCTTGCGCACGCCTCGCCATACTGGTTAAGCCCAAACCATTACGATTGGTACTTGTGCCACCGGGGTTAGCAATACGCCACTGATAATCACTGGCCGTTATAGTATGACTAATCGCTATCTTTTTTTCACCCGCATGACGCAAAGCATTGGTCATTGCTTCGGTAAAAATAGCCACAATATCAGTCGCGTAACCCGCATCAAATTGTGGTAAGTCACCGGTACTTTTTACCTCAAAGCCCTGCTCCACTAACAACGATCTTAACTGCTGATACATCTCATTAACGTTGTTGGGTAACTTACCTTCTACGGCGTTACGAATCACTGCGCGGTTTTGCGCGGCCAATTCGACAATAGCGCCTAATTCCTGAGCGGCTTTATCGTATTGCCCTGCCGCCAATTGCTTTTGCGCCAATTGAGCCTTAAGCGCAATTGCGGTTAAGTGATGGCCGGTCGCATCATGAAGGTCATGCGCTATTCGCTCGCGCTCCTCCAGGTGGCTTGCACGCTCAATTTCATAGCTGAGCTTTCGTTTTTGCACCTCAATACCGGCCGTAAATACATTAATGGCCGCGGCAAATACCGCCGGTGCAATAAAATACCAAGCGAAATCCATAAACGCCCAAGCCGCAAATGCAATAGCCAAAGCCGTTGCCACACAGAATACAACCGCCTCTTTTCGAGACATTAA
>NZ_CEXWTU010000051.1:0-14932 GCF_982758155.1 Marinagarivorans sp.
TTATGAAAGTGCCGAATCACATGCATTCAACCTACATTCTTTTGACCCGCGCACAGATGAGATCGAACAACTTACGTTTAACCCCAGCCACGACTTGCAGCCCACTCTTCTCTCGAATGGCCGCATTGCCTTTTTACGCTGGGATAACATGCCGGGGCACAATCAAGTTAGTTTTTACAGCGCAAAGCCCGACGGTTCGGATATTCAAAAACTGTATGGCTATAACAGCCAGACTACAGGCCCTAACGGGAGCGATGCCAACTTCTGGAACGCACGTGAAATTAATGATGGCGAGCTACTTATCAACTTTCGCAATAGAGAAAGCCGGCACTGGGGTGGCGATATAGTCGTCATTAACACCAACGGCTTTACTGACCTAAACCAGCCGAACCCTCAAGACCCCGGTAGCGGCAGCCCACAAAAACCGCTCTCGCTCATTCCGATCAATATTACCGAAGACAATCCAGAGGTTTATTCACTAGGCGGGTTTTACAATTCAGCCTACCCCCTCAATGACGGCACCAACCGTTTACTGGTTAGCTGGAGCCCCTGTTTAATTAATGCCACCAGCGAAAATACGACATACCCCTGCACAGACACTTTTTTAGCAAAAGCCAATATCCAACCCGCAGCGCCGTCTTTTGGCTTGTGGATATTTAATTTAACAGAGGGAACACAGCAACCGCTGAAGCCTGCCAAGGACAACGAGGTTTACACTGAAGCCATCGTGCTATCCACGCAGCCACGCTCTGACAACATTATCTCCAACTTGGATAGCACCTTAGCTGCAGAAGGTGTTGGGCTGATTCATATCCGCAACATTTACGATATCGATGGCAACATTAGTCTCAATGTTGCGCCAATTCCCCATTTGGCAGCGCGCAGCGAACGCCCAGAACGCTTCATTCGCATCGTGAAAGCCGTACCAATTCCAGATGAAGAGGCTCTCGATTTTGATCGAAATATCGCTTTTGGTGACAACGGTAATGACTTTATGCGCGATATATTAGGTTATGTTCCGATCGAACCCGATGGCTCAGCCAAATTCAAAATTCCGGCAAACATGGCGATCTCACTTAACCTAGTGGATGCAACCGGCAAGCGATTACCGGGAGGCCTACATGAAAACTGGTTAAGTTTGCAGCCTGGCGAACACTTTGAGTGTGTTGGCTGCCACGAAGCCGGCAGCACTCAACCCCACGGCCGAAGAGATGCACAAGAGCGAACAGCCTATCTTGGCGCGCCCTTCATTGGCATGGAACTCATCGATCAAAACAACATACCCGTGTCGTCGCCGCAAACTGGACAAAGCATGGGTGAACATTTCGCAGACGAACTTGAAGCAAGAACGCCAACAATCGATATGCTCTACCGCGACATATGGACGCAGAATAGTAACAATACCGAGGCGGATATCAGCTTAGCTTATGCCAGCATCGCGCCTGACGACACTGACACCTTACCGCCAATTAACAATACGTGCTCAACACCAGCTGAGCCTGTTACATGGACGAAACCAAGCACCTGTCAAAGCTCAGCCAATCCTTCGCCGTTTGCTCAATCCACCTGGGGCAGCGACTGCCGTATTACGATTAATTATGAGGCTCATATTCAACCATTGTGGGAACGAGATCGACGTACTTGTAACCCCCAACCCAACCCTGACGGTAGTGATAACATCACTAACAAAACTTGCACAAGCTGCCATAGTGATGAGAACCAAAGTCTAGATGGCATGCCATTAGTGCCAGCCGCTAGTTTGTATTTGACGAGGGAAATGCCTATGATCAGCGTGCCTCCCGACGCTGACGATGACTTATTAACAGCCGATGAAGACTGCGATCAAAACCGTAGCGAGAATTTTTTTGCATCCTATAGGCAATTATTGCAAGACAGAATACAGCTACAGATTGTCGATGGTGATATCCTACCTCAGTATGATTCGGAATTCGGCGATACACGTGACCCAGATACAAACTTACTTGTATTAGATGACGACGGCTCGAGACTACAAACATTTTATAGAACTTGCGAAAGAGAAACAGCTCCAGCAACCGAAGGTAGCGCCTTCAGTTCACAAGCATTTTTCACTCTTTTCGAAGGAAACGATCCAATTCATACAGGGATATTGTCGCCAAGCGAACGACGCCTAATTGCGGAGTGGCTTGACTTGGGTGGCCAATACTACAATGACCCCTTTGTGGCACCTTTAAACGACTAAGTATTTAAATGATTCAATGACCTACTTAATACGCACATTGGGCGCAGGCCTTTCGCTGCTACTCTGCCTAACCGCACAGTCTATGGCGGCTACGCCCCTGCCCGAGCACTGGAAAGAGAACAGTGCGCTCATCCATACGGTTACCGCGCCCTATATTGACGTCCATACTTTTGCAGGCCGTGGCTATCCCATATTCCACGTGGTAGAGCAAAATGAAAAATTCCTGATCATTAAGCGTCGCAACGACTGGTTTAACATTGAAACAATCGACGGCAAAAATGGCTGGGTTGCACGCAAGAATATGAATGGCACCCTTGATGAAAATCGAGTAATGGTTGACTTCAACTACGGCAGCTGGAAAGAACACACCAAGAACTCTTTTGAAGCTGGCCTAACAGTCGGTACATTAGATGGCATCATTGCTTACAGCCCTTTTCTTGCCTATAGCTTCACGTCTAATCTTCGGGCCGAAATCAAGTACACCCAAGCCTTTGGGGAATCCTCCAACCTGAAATTAGCCGCTCTCAATTTAACGTATCAACCCTTACCGTTTTGGCGGATATCACCCTTCTTTCGAGTCGGTTCAGGGTTTATTCAGATCAACCCCAGCACAATCCTTCAACCAGATAGAGAAGACCCTATCTTAACGGTGGGCGGAGGCTTTGTATTTTACGCCTCCAGCCGCTTGGTGCTGCGGGTGGAATATGACAATCACACGATAATGACCACACGCAACGTCAACGAGGAGGTAGAAGAATGGAAAGCTGGATTCGGCGTATTATTTTAGTCGCCCTAGTCAGCGGGCCGACTTTGAGCTCTGCTGTATTAGCTCAAAACACTGAACAGGAAAAGTTGCTAGGGGACGTTATTCAGCCCGATATCGAGCGACGTGACGTGGACGAATCAATTATTGATTCAGAAAATTTTGAGTTTGGTTTCTACGCCGGCGTCATGAGCTTTGAAGACTTTGGCAGTAATGACGTTTATGGCCTGCGACTCGCCTTTCACGTAACCGAAGATTGGTTTGTTGAGGCCAACTACGGGCTATCTAAGCTACAGGCGAGTAGCTATGAAGAACTACCAGGCACCTATCTGATCATAAACGACGACCAGAGAAACCTTAGCTACTATAATTTAAACTTGGGCTACAACTTGTTTCCCGGTGAAGTCTACCTCGGCAAGTTAGCGCTCAACAGTAACTTTTACTTAACGTTCGGCGCCGGCAATACGCTGTTTGCGGACGAGGACTTCTTCACATACAATTTTGGCGGTGGATTAAGGGTATTTGCAACGGATTGGATTGCCATACACTGGGATGTTCGTAATCACCTAATGACTCACTCGCTTTTTGGTCCAGATAAAGAAATTCAGAACATAGAAACCCATATTGGGTTAACACTATTTTTCTAATGATAATAACGTGCTGTTAATGAAACGAGCTTAAAACCCCACCGGAGGTATTACCATGAAACACTTAATAATGACTATCGCTGCGACACTTTTAGCAGTGACTGTAAATGCCGGCGAGCTATCTGGCCCAGCGCCGGACATCACACTGAAATCAACAGAAGGTAAAAATGTGCGCCTTGCCGACCTTAAAGGCAAAGTGGTAATGGTTAACTTTTGGGCTTCATGGTGCGGCCCCTGTCGTCAAGAAATGCCACTTTTAGAGAAAATGTACAACGACTATAAGGACGCAGGCTTTGTTTTGCTCGGCGTAAACGTAGACGCTGAAGCTGAAGATCGCGATAAATTTTTAAGCGAAACAACCGTTACTTTCCCAATCTTAGACGACAGCGCCAATACCGCGACTGAAGAATTTGGCGTTGAAGCCATGCCTTCATCTTACTTCGTCGATAGAGATGGTAACTTGGCTTTCCTTCACAAAGGCTACAAGCCTGGCGAAGAAGCTGACTACATCGCGCAAATTAAAAAACTTCTTAAATAAATCAACGATCACTATTCATAATGCCTAAATCCGTCGTTTTGCTTGGATTGCTCTTCGCCCTTTCTGGCTGCACTAGCGTGCAGCCATGGGTAAAGCCATATCAAAGAGGTTATCTTGCCGACACTATAATGTCGTTTGAGAAAGACCCAGTTTCAACCCGCTACATGAACCACGTTTATGAAGCGCGCGAAGCCGCAAGAGGCGCCGAAGGGAGCTCAGGGGGCGGATGTGGGTGTAATTAACCACTCAAGAATAACTCGACTACTGCTTTGCGCTTTAACATTATCCGGTAATTTCTTAATACAAGTAGCATCAGCTGCGACATTACCCGAAGAGCGTGCAGACGTAATGTTCCACAGTTACGATGGCGGTGGCATTGCCATTACAGGGCCTTCCGTACTTGTTCGAAAGAATATAAAAGAGAAAGTCTCGGTGTACGGCAACTACTACGTTGACCAAATCACCAGCGCCTCGATTGATGTCATTACATCCAGCGCCAGTGAATACGAAGAAGAACGCACCGAGTACAGCGTGGGGGCAGAATACCTCTACGACAAATCAACTATTTCTGTAAGCACAACACAGTCTAGCGAAAATGATTACGAGGCAAGCACTGTTAGCTTCGATCTGAGCCAAGAGTTTTTTGGCGACATGACAACCGTTTCACTTGGCTTTTCGCAAGGTGAAGATATTGTAGGTAAAACAGGCGACCTTGAATTCGAAGAGGATGCTACGCATAAAAGATACCGCGTTAGCCTTAACCAAATATTGTCACCCAAATGGATGATGGGCATAAGCCTTGAATCCGTGTCTGACACAGGCTTTCTCAATAACCCCTACCGCTCAATACGCCACTTCGATAGCGATGGCAGCAATGACACTTGGAAACCCGAAAGCTACCCCGCAACACGTAATAGTGATGCAGCCGCTATTCGCAGCATTTATCGCTTACCCTATCGCGCATCCATCCGCGGGGAAGTACGTACGTTTTCAGACAACTGGGGCATTAAGGCGAGTAACGCCGAGCTACGCTACCTCCACGCTTACGAAAATGACTGGATATTTCAAGCGAATGTGCGCACTTACAGCCAAACCCAAGCTGATTTCTACTCAGACATATTCTCGTACAATGATTCTGAACGTGGATTTTTAGCTCGCGATAAAGAAATGAGTGAGTTCGACTCGATGACTTTTGGTGTTGCCGTATATTACGAAGTCCCCAAAAAATGGCTAAGCTTTATCGATCGTACAACGATTAGCCTGCAGGTGGATCACATGCAGTTCGACTATAAAAACTTTCGTGATGCCTCACTGAGCATGGGCGATACACCCGAGTTTCGAGCCGGTGAAGAGCCAATGTACGAGCTAAAAGCCAACGTCGTTCGATTCTTTGTTTCTGTTTATTATTAAGTTATTCACACCTAAGCTGGGCCTAATTCAAGCCCAGCTTAGCTTCCCCCCAAAAAAACACCCCTACACTTCACCATCAAACCACGGCGCGATAAAATCTGGCCCGCTAGGCTGTGTAGGTAGTTCAGGGAAATCTGGATATTCCACTCCAACAAAGTATAACCCTGTCGGTAATCCGGTGGCTCCTGCTGCAGCACGTGACTTAGCCGCCAGCGCCTCACCAATCCATTCTGGCGGCTTTGCGCCACGCCCCACATCAATTAAAGAGCCCACAATATTCCTCACCATGTTGTAGAGGAACGCCGTTGCTTTGATCTCCATAACAATATAGGCACCGCACTGGACAAAGCGAATATGCCGAATATGCCGAACAGGCGTTGCAGCCTGGCAAAGCTTGGCCCTAAACGAGGTGAAGTCATGCTCCCCAACAAGGTAATCCGCACCACGCTGCATTTTAGCCATATCGAGCGAGTATTTGGTCCAACTCACGTTCTCGCGCATTAATGCTGGCCTAACGTCACTGGAGTAAAGGGCATAGCGATATGTTCGCCCTCGGGCAGAAAACCGCGCATGGAATTTAGGGCTTACATTCCCCGCCCAATGAATCCGAATCGTATCCGGCAATTTAGTATTAATACCTTCACGCCAAGCTTTTAACGGGCGATCTGCCAAGGTGTCAAAATGCACGACCTGCGCAGTAGCATGAACACCAGCATCAGTACGACCAGCGCACTGTAAAGTAATTTCTTCGTTGGCTATTTTACTTAAGGCCTTTTCCAACTCACCTTGCACGGTAATTTTGGCCGAGACTTGACGCTGAAACCCCTGAAAACTGGTACCAACATACTCAACGATCATCGCTATACGATGCATTCCCTCGGGCCAAGAGGCCAAGTCCCAAATTTCTGCATTTCGCCGATACTGCCACATCAATTACATTCTCATTTCTAGTCTATATAAGAGTCGAAAACACAATACATTGCCCAACAATGCTTGCCTCCACTTCACCACAATCGTTAGATATCTCAATGCCGCTCCTCTTATCATGCGCCCTCAGCGCATAATAGAGGCTCCCGCCACAATGCCCCACCCAAAAGACCTATGCCCTATAGGCCCCCGCATGCTCCATTTATGCATCACGATAAAAAAGCAGGATTTTGCATCTATTTGGACAATCTATTATTGCCCGGCCCATAACGCAAAAAAGCCCCGCACTTACTTAAGTGCAGGGCTTTTCAAAAGAAGCTTTAGTCTAATTCAGAAAACAATGACTCAGCTTCTTGCTTTTGGCTTTCGTTGCCTTCGTCTCGAATTTCTTCGAGTGTGTTTAATGCCGACTCGGTATCGCCCATATCGACGAATACTCGTAGCAAATCAATTTTAGTGGCAACCTCATCACTATCGCCAAGGAAACTAGGCTCACTATCATCGTCAGAGTCCGGATCGAATGCGGGCAACTCAACATCCGCAGCCAACTCGTCAGCAACATCATCGACCTCAACAGTAACATCGGTTAATGCCTCAGGCTCAACAGTGGTTAGCTCGTCATCGCCATCAAGAGCATCATCTAAATCAGCTAAATCACCATCAAAATCTGACGCCAATTGGTCCAGATCTTGATCTAGAGATTCAAGATCGACATCAAGGTCATCAACTTCATCCAGCTCAAGCTCTGCAACCTTAACTTCAGGTTCCAAAGCAAGATCAGCCAGTAAATCATCAGCCTCTAAATCGTCGCCAAGGCCGAAGTCATCAAGTGATAGCGCATCATCATCCAACTCCAAGCCTAAAGTATCTGCACTATTTGAAGCTGACAGAGGAACAAGGTTGGTTAAGTCCAACTCATCGTCATCCTCTTCAATATTACTCTCTCTGAGCTCGATATCTAAATCATCACCAAGAGAAGCGCCATCAAGTAAATCGGCCTCAATCTCAACAGTATCTTCATCGCTTAAATCAAGAGATAACTCGACGTCACTTTCAAGCGCTAAAGCGTCAAAATCTAAATCTTCGCTCAAGCTTTCTTCAGATGGGGCAGAGCCTGCCGCTAATGCCTCGAGGTCCGCTTCTAGATCACCGTCATCCTCATCATCTAAATCCAGCTCTAAGCTTGTATCTAAATCATCGAGCGATAACTGGTCGATGCCGTGATCCAATACTGTGCTATCGCTATCACCAGCCAGATCAAGTACGGTATTGTCATCGGTGCTTGCAGCAGCGGCTTCAATATCAGCTTCGCTAATCGCATCAAATTGAAGTGTTGTATTCAACTCGTCAATGTCTGGCTCGGATTCCTGATCCAATCCAGCAATGCCAGCGCCTAACATAGCCGAGCTAATTAAACCGCGTAAATCTTGAGCTCGCTCAACTTGCGCAGGCGAAGCGGCCTCTTCAAATGCCGCAAACTGTCCATCAAAGGCTTCTAAGTTATCCTGCTTGGCAAAAATTTCCAAACGCTTGAGCTGAACATCAGAAGGATCGGCCTCTGTTGCGTTATCAAGTGCCGCTAGAGCCTCATCGTACTCGCCTAAGGCAATATGATTATCAGCCAGATCCAAAGTGCTAGAAGTGCTATCGCCATCTAACAACTGCGACCCTAAGCTTTCTAACGTAATCTCAGGGCTATCAAGATCACTCTCAAGCACGGTGTCGTCACTGCTATCGAATTGCGCAACCGTAACGTCATCAAGTGAATCAGATTGCTCACTAGCCGCCGCTATTGGATCATCATTAGGCTCGGCACTGTCGTCGTAATCAAAATCCTCTTCATCATCAAAGCCGCTATTGCGTGTTAATAAAAAGTAAACGAGGCCGCCAATCAATATGACTAAGGCACCGCCAATAAAGATTAAGTTTTCCATGATGATATCCATGAAAGACTTTTTCTTATTAACAGGGCTTTCAACCGCTTTGGTCGGCTCAACCTCAGCAGGCTTTGGTTCAACGGCTGCTTGCGACGAAGGTGTTACTTCAGGCTCGGTTGTATTCTGGGCCTCTGCAGCGTCTTCGGGTTTATCGATAACGACATCTTCAGCACTTGCTTCAGTATTATCAGTAGTATTGACACTATCGCTTACATCAGCCGCCAAAGCTTCTTGCTCTTGCTGCGCTTGTAATGCGAGCTCAAGCTTACGCATATCAGCACTAGCAACATCTAACAACTTCTCCATGGTTTTAACTTGCTCATCCATGGCCAGCACACGAGCATTTAGATCAACATTCTCGCGCTTAGTCGCTGTAAGCTCTTCTTGGGTCGATAGTAACTGCGTACGAAGCGCATCACTGTCTTGCTCGCCATCACCGCTACCACTACCCGACTTACTGCCCGTGATATCAGACGCTGAAGTCAACTTCACACGACCCTGAACTTGCTCAGCGGCAGCTCCGCGCTCAACATTGCTTCGGCTTGCATCGATTTGTGCCGCTGGAGCAGCGTTCTTTACGTTACGATTTTGCGAGGCAACTTCGCGCTTGGCTTGCCTTGGATCGAAGTCGGTAATATCAGACTCCGAAGGTAAACGTAAAACTGCGCCACGCTTCAATAAGTTGATGTTGTTGTTAATAAAGGCCTTAGGGTTAAGACGCTGTATCGCCAACATTGTTTGCTGAACACTAAAGTCATCGCCCGGCTTAGCTTTAGCGGCGATCGCCCAGAGGGTGTCGGTTGAAGACACCGGGCCGTAGGTATCACCATCAAAACCCGAAGACTGGCGCGCTGATGGTTGGCGAGCAGGCGCAGGGGTTCGCGTAACAGGTTGTCGCGCAGGCGCTTGGGCCCTAGCAGCCTGCACAGCACGCGCTGGCTCTTTTGTGAAAACAGGGAGGTCTAGCAGAACCGTATATTCACGCAGCAACTTGCCGCTTGGCCACTGCGCTTGAATAATGAAATTCAAGAAAGGCTCTTTGACCAATCGATTCGATTTTATGCGAATAACTGGGCCGTTTGGGCCATCCATTTCAACGGTGAATTTCAAATCATTGAGAAAGAAGGGCCGGTCTACCCCCACACGCTCAAAATCCTCTCGAGAACCCAGCCCAACTAAGATCTCCTGTGCGGATAACTCACGCGTTTGCAGGAGTTGAACCTCAGCTTCTAAAGGTTGATTCAAGTGCGAATTCATTTTGATCTCACCCAAACCCAGCGCCAAGCCGAGTGGTGATACCAAATAAGAAGCAACGCCTAGTAATATTGCTCGTGTGCGTAAACCCATAGGATAACCCTTGTTGTTTTTTATCGGTGGCTAACCAGTTCCTGTCCCTGAACGCGAGGACGCATGTATAAATGCAACCCCAGCGGCATGACAATAAGCTATGTCAACTTGAAGGTGACAACCGCCTAAGTATTCAGGATAAACAGGCTTTTTTCAACTTTATGTCTACGATGACTATATAGATAGTCATTTAGATTCGGTTTATGCCATTGTTATAGTCGTTTTTAAGGCAATGTGTGGAGAAAAGTGACATTCATTCACTTCACTCCCAAAATAGAACGACGCTATTGTACAGATTAGGACAAACCTGACAATAACGCCGGTACAAGCTGCAAAGTAAATTTTTAACCTTCTTGTAAAATATTCAACATACGGCGAAGCGGTTCAGCTGCGCCCCACAACAATTGGTCGCCAACAGTAAAGGCACTTAGGTATTCTGGGCCCATATGCATCTTGCGCAAACGACCAACTGGTACGCTCAGGGTGCCTGTCACTTTTGTCGGTGTTAGCTCTTGCAGGGTTATATCACGCTCGTTAGGAATCACTTTTGACCAATCATTCGCGCCGTTTAATAAGCTTTCGATATCGCTCATCGGGACATCTTTTTTCAGCTTAATTGTCAACGCTTGGCTATGACAGCGCATGGCGCCAATACGCACACATAGACCATCGATATGAACGGGGTTACTGCCTGTCGCTAGAATCTTGTTCGTCTCGGCACCACCCTTCCACTCTTCTTTACTTTGGCCGTTATCCCACGCTTTATCTATGTAAGGTAAAAGGCTGCCTGCTAAAGGCGCGCCAAAGTTATCTGTAGGGAAGGCTTCACTGCGCATAGTTGCGGCAACAGCACTGTCGATGCCTAGTATTGGACTGCGCGGATCAGCTAACAAATCGGCAACATTTTCATTAATTGCGCCCATTTGGCTTATTAACTCACGCATGTTTTGCGCGCCAGCCCCAGAAGCCGCCTGATAAGTCATTGAGGTCGCCCACTCAACCAAACCTTCTTGGAACAATCCTCCTAAACCCATCAGCATTAAGCTAACGGTGCAGTTACCGCCAATATAATTTTTAACGCCATCTTCGAGGCCTTTCTTAATACTGCTCTTATTGACAGGGTCCAGTACGATGATTGAGTTATCCACCATTCGCAAGCTCGATGCGGCATCAATCCAGTAGCCACCCCAACCGGTGTCGCGTAATGGCTGAAACACTTGATTGGTGTAATCGCCACCCTGGCAAGAAATTATCGCATCCATTTCTTTCAATACATCAATATCACTCGCATCTTGTAATGTAGGTACATCTTTACCTACATTGGGCGCTTGACCACCTACGTTTGATGTTGTGAAAAATACCGGATCGATATTCGCAAAATCATTCTCTTCGCGCATGCGACCCATTAATACTGAGCCCACCATGCCGCGCCATCCAACAAAACCTACTTTCATTTTTTGATCTCTCTAAATTCGCATTAACTGTACGAGCTAAAACGTTATTTAATACTATAAGGCAGCAACGACTGCATCACCCATGGCTTCACAACCTACCCTCTCAAAGCCTTCGGTATAGATATCCGCTGTACGCAAGCCTTTATCTAGAACCTTACCTACGGCAGCCTCAATCGCATCGGCAGCAACACTGTGATCAAGCGAATATCGCAACATCATGGAAGCCGAAAGGATGGTTGCCAGCGGGTTAGCAATGCCCTGCCCGGTAATATCTGGAGCGCTGCCGTGAACAGGCTCGTAAAGGCCAGCACCACTCTGGTTTAAAGATGCTGAAGGTAGCATGCCGATAGAACCTGTGAGCATGGCTGCGGTATCCGATAAAATATCGCCAAACATGTTGCCCGTAACAACGACATCAAATTGCTTGGGTGCACGCACCAATTGCATGGCCGCATTATCAACATACATATGAGTCAGCTCGACATCGGGGTATTCCGGCGCAATGCGCTCCATCACTTCACGCCATAAAACCGTAGCCTCTAAGACATTAGCTTTATCGACCGAACATACTTTTTTGCCACGCTTTTGCGCCATTTCAAAGGCTGTACGACCAATACGCTCTATTTCATGTTCGGCATAAACATACGTGTTATAACCTTGTTTTTCGCCATTTTCTAAAATACGGATGCCGCGCGGCTCACCAAAATAAATACCGCCGGTTAATTCACGTACGATTAATATATCTAAACCCGCAACAATTTCAGGTTTAAGCGATGAAGCATCCGCCAATTGTGGATATAAAATAGCGGGGCGTAAATTCGCGTACAAGCCCAGCTCATAGCGTAACTTTAACAAGCCTTTTTCTGGCCGTTTTGCCGCTTCAATCGCATCCCATTTAGGGCCGCCAACCGAGCCCATTAAAATAGCATCGGCCTTGCGACACTTTTCCAAAGTGCTATCAGCCAATGGCACGCCGTGCGCATCAATGGCTGCGCCACCTAAAAGACCCTGCTCGTAACTTAAATTTAAACCAAATTTAGCATCAGCTGCTTTGAGTACTTTAATCGCTTCAGTTACGATTTCCGGACCGATGCCATCACCGGGTAACACAACAATATTGGGCATTGTTTTTCCTATTAATAATGACTGCCGTACAGGTTATTCCTGCACAGCATATAAAATCCACATAAATTAAGAGCCGAAGTTATACAACCAAGGGGCTGTCTTTTTTCGTGCGTTTTCGTAGGTTGTAATTTTATCGGCGTCTTGTAACGTTAAGCTAATGTCATCAAAACCATTTAATAGGCAATGCTTGCGAAACTCATCCACCTCAAACGCCAGCTCTTCGCCATTCGGTTTAATAACTACCTGTTTTTCTAAATCAACCGTTAGGCTATAACCTTCTTTTACATACATTTCTTGAAATAATTGCTCAACCAACTCTTCCGATAACACAATCGGCAACATGCCATTCTTAAAGCAGTTATTGAAGAAAATATCCGCAAAACTTGGCGCTATGATCGCACGAAAACCGTATTCATCTAACGCCCAAGGCGCATGTTCACGGCTTGAACCACAACCAAAGTTTTTACGCGTTAATAAAACGCTAGCACCTTGATAGCGGGGAAAATTTAAGGGGAACTCGACATTTAATGGCCGACCCTCATTCGATTTTTCGGGTGACCCTTCATCCAAATAACGCAATTCATCGAACGCATTAGGGCCAAAGCCACTGCGCTTAATCGACTTTAGAAATTGCTTTGGAATAATTAAGTCTGTATCCACGTTGGCGCGATCCATTGGGCCCACCAAACCGGTATGCTGTGTAAACGCTCTCATTACACTTTCTCCATTGTTCGAACATCAACAAAATGACCCGCAACGCCTGCGGCGGCTGCCATAGCGGGGCTTACCAAATGTGTTCTGCCACCATAGCCTTGGCGACCCTCAAAGTTGCGATTAGAGGTTGATGCGCAATGTTCGCCATCTTCTAAGCGATCGGCATTCATTGCCAAACACATACTGCAACCCGGCTCGCGCCATTCAAAACCCGCGGCGACAAAGATTTTGTCCAAGCCTTCAGCCTCAGCCTGCTGCTTAACCAAACCCGAACCAGGGACAACAATCGCCTCTTTGACTGAAGCCGCTTTTTGGCGACCACTCACAACAGCCGCTGCAGCGCGCATATCTTCGATGCGCGAATTAGTACAAGAGCCGATAAAGACGCGGTCGACGTGAATATCACTAATCGCCTGCTCAGCTTTTAAACCCATATATTCCAGCGCGCGCTCAATACCTGTTTTTTTAACGGCATCGGCTTCATTGGCAGGATTAGGGACTTTACCGCTTACCGGCAATACCATTTCAGGTGATGTACCCCAACTGACTTGTGGCTCTATTTCGGCGCCATTTAATACTACGACTTCATCAAATTCAGCATCGCTATCGGCGTGCAAATTATTCCACTCAGCAACGGCCATCTCCCAAGCCTCACCTTTAGGCGCAAAAGTTTTACCTTTCACATAATCTAAAGTGATTTGATCAACAGCGACCATGCCCGCACGGGCGCCGGCTTCGATCGCCATATTGCAAACCGTCAAACGTCCTTCCATGCTCATCGCTTTAAAAACATCGCCGCCAAACTCAATCGCGTAACCGGTACCGCCTGCCGTGCCAATTTTGCCGATAATGGCTAAAACAACATCTTTAGGTGTAATACCCGCACTTAATTCGCCATCAACACGAATCAGCATGTTATTCATTTTTTTGGCCACTAAGCATTGAGTCGCCAATACATGCTCAACTTCACTGGTGCCAATACCAATAGAAAGCGCACCTAAAGCCCCGTTGGTCGATGTATGAGAATCACCACAAACAATCGTCATACCCGGTAAACAGGCGCCGCTTTCGGGCCCTACCACATGCACAATACCCTGGCGCTGATCGTTGATTTTAAACTCTAAAATGCCCAACTCATCGCAATTATCGTCCAAGGTTTGTACTTGAATTTTAGACGTTGGGTCGGCAATACCGGCAATGCCGTTGGCACGTTCAGCACTGGTGGTAGGGACATTGTGATCCGGTGTTGCCACCACGCTATCAACACGCCAAGGCTTTCGCTTGGCGAGGCGCAACCCCTCAAAAGCTTGCGGAGAGGTCACCTCATGTACGATATGGCGATCGATATAAACCAATGCCGAACCATCATCACGCTGTGAAACAACGTGTAAATCCCATAATTTGTCGTATAACGTTTTACCAGCCATTGCTCTATTCCTAATTAAATTAGCGGCACATGCTTCAACCATACAAAGTCCCGCATTAGCAGGATTGTTGAAAGTTTAACCGCAAGGCTTACAATAACTCCAATTCATTATTTTTATAATTATCATTCCCCGGAGGAATAGTGGACTTAGATGCCCTAAGATCGTTCGTTATGGTAAGTGAATGCGGCTCCTTCTCGCGTGCCGCCGAAAAACTATTCGTCACGCAACCCGCCGTAAGTAAACGCATTGGAACATTGGAAGCTTTTTTAGATACTCGTTTATTCGACCGCATTGGCAAGCAAGTACAGTTAACGCAAGCGGGCCAAACACTCCTACCCAAAGCGCAGAAAATTCTGGCAGAGATACAAGATGCCACGCAAACAGTAAAAGATTTAACCGGCGAAGTCCGCGGTGACCTGCAC